>NZ_JAJFZH010000006.1:0-255044 GCF_020733145.1 Chryseobacterium sp. X308 | reverse complement strand
TTTGCTTTCACTACTATCGGTTATCCCACCCATCTGTCACTCCGCAGGAGTCTCAACAAAGTATTATCAAACAACTCAGCAGTATTACATTTGCTTTTTTGAACTCTTATGACTCTAATAAAGGAGGTTGGATTCCTGCGGAATGACACAGTGGAAATAAGCGGCACAAATGAAAGAGAAAGACGCCATTGGAATCAATTACTCCATTGGAAAAGATAACCACGGAACCCGTATCCCGAATACGTCACATCATTTATAATGTATCATTGATCGTTCATTCACCATCTAGCCCCGATAGGAATGGTTACCCCGCAGCTTGGGTTGGAGGGTGAATGGGTTAGAGTGTGGGAAGACCCTTCGGCTTCGCTCAGGGTGACAACGCTAGGTGCGCGGGTGCGAGGAGTATGAATGGATAGCGGGAAACAGCTCCTGATAGCATCTTTCATTTATTTTGTTAATCTCCATAATTCAAATTATCATCCTCTAGATCCAAGAGCCTAAAAATAATGAAGATTGTAAAGTATGACGCTTGGACCCTAAGGATGACTTAAAAATTGTAAAAATTCTATTGCTAATAGATAAATTTTATCTGTTTGAATAATCTTTCAATTAACTGAATAGCTATGATGATGTTCTGCTGCACTTTTCCGTATAAAAAAATAAAAGTGGATAATATTGATGGAATTATTTTTTATCCCACCAAATTCGACCTTGTATATCACTTTCACTGGCTCCAAATTCAGGATCCTGCTTCATTTGGTCCAGTGCTTCCTTTTGATTTTGATAATTCAGATTATCTTTTGAAGGAGTGGGAAGAACAATTCTTCTTGGCATTATCAACAGAATTCCAGATTCACTGAATGGATTTTCCAGCTTAAGCGCAGTCGATACATTAGGCAATCCTGTTCTTTTAATCAATGCCCATACTTCATTGGGTTGCTTGAAATAGTTTAAATATTCCTGAATGATAATCTGTTCCAGGGCTAATGATGGATCAAATTTGATTTGAGGCTGGTTTAGATAAGCTAAAATATCGGTATCATAGGCTGTTTTATAATCATCTACCAATGCTTCTTTGGCAATATAATTATAGGTTTCAATAGAAGCTCTGATTCCTTGTTCATAAAGATCTTTTACATTGCCAGGAATAAGATTTCTTGCAGCCAGTTCTGCTTTCAACAGTGAATAATCAGCATAGGTAAGAATTGGGAATATAGCATTTCCTGTCCCAATAATACCTTTTGAAATATTTTCCGGCCTCCATATTCTATACTGTAATCTTGAAATGGTATCATAATTCACTCCATTTAATAATCTTTTTGCTGAAGTATAGTAACGGCTCATATCCGCTGAAACCATGTTAGGGCTGACAAAACCACCAACATAACGCTGGCTTTCCGTAGCTTTTTTCATTTTACCGGCTGCTACCAGCTTATCTATATTTTCCTGGGAATAATCATTTTGCTGGAAAAATATCGATATTCTGGGATCTTTGCTTTCATTCATAAAGTCAACCATAGGTTTTGCAGCAGACATGCCTACAGGATTGAAATTACCATGCTCCGTCAGCCTTTTAGTCCGTAACATGAAGCTCTCTGCCGTACTGCTAATCTCATCCCTTGATAAAACCTGTGAAGCAATGGCAGTCAGTTTGGCAGGATTCCTTTTCATGAGTCTTGACGCAATTTTTAATCTGAGTGAATTAGCTACCCGTTTCCATTTGCTTATATCACCCTTAAAGAATAAGTCTTTATCTCCCGGATTTACCTGTACAGATTGATCAGCACTTTGAATTGCAGTATATATATTGTCTAACTGCTTGTCAAAAATATCATACAATTGTTCCTGTGTTTCATATTTAGGAGTTTGTGTTCCCCCATAGCGGGCCTGGAAAGCTTCTGTATAAGCTATACTTCCATTCACATCTGTTACATACCATGCGTAATAAACTTTTAAAATCGTGGCAATGCTTTTAATGTTCACGTATTTTTTTTGATCTTCAGCCGGCATATGATCAATTTTGTAGATGATGTCTGTAAGTAAAGCACCATGATCTCCATAAAAGATATCTTTTCTTTGATTCATATTGGAGCCGTCATCCATAAACTGGGATGAATTGCCTGTGCTGGGAACCAACGTCTGAGTCCAGGGCATAATTCTGCGGTAGTAATCATAATAATATTCAAAGCTGCCATCAAATCCTTTCATCATTGCTAAAGGCAGAAGTTCTTCTGGTGTAGCTTTTATCTGATCTACCGGATTGGTGTTAATTTCTGCAAAATCGCTGGTGCATGATGTAAAAAGGGAAATTGACAGAGCCAGTATAAGTATTTTTTTCATTTTTGTTAATTTTTAGAATAATAAATAGCTAGAATGAGAAATCCAGGTTAAATCCTATATACCTTGACATAGGTGCACCTCCGTACTCCGCAAAGCTGCCTGCGCTGTTGGAATATTTTCCCTCAGGATTTATCCCATCCGGTAATTTATTGTAGATATAGAATAAGTTTCTGCCGATAAGAGAGAGGTTGAGAGTACTGACTCCAAGAGATTTTATCATTTCCGGTTTAAAGGAATAGGTCAGGCGGGCTTCACGTAGGGAGACCCATGTATTTTCAAACACAGCCTGCTCCCGGATACCATTTCCCCATGAGGCTAATCTGTTGTAGTAGGAAGATGTTTTTACGGGGTTGATCCACCCTTTTTCATAAGCTTCCTGATAAGTCATACCGCTTACATCTCTGGTGACCCCTTGTTTATCCTTTATGATAGAATTCTGACCAAATACTCCATCGGGAATGACCCCGTATTGAGTGTTGCCCTGAGAATCTATATATTTGATACCACCTCTTTCTTCATCCCTGTATTTTAATGTGGATGAAAGGTTGCCAAACTGAACACCATAATTGTATGTGGCAGAAAGAATATCGCCTCCTACTCTTGCATCAATCAGTAGACTTAAAGATAAATTTTTATACCTGAAAGTGTTTCTGAAACTGGCTAAAAAATCAGGAGTTAACTTTCCTACTGTAGTATATCCCTGGTTTTGGTAAGAATCTGATCTCAGATAGGAGCCATCAGCTTTCAGAACTTTCATTCCGTTTCTGGGGTCATCAATTTTATTGCCATTCGCATCCAATGCCTGATATCTTGCATAGGCATATTTGGTCTGTATCAAACCGTATTGCTGGCCGGGTATTGCTATACTTTTTACGTCAGTGCCCATGGCCCAGTTCAGGACATATTCTGTAACTCCTGGATAGAGCTCAATAAGTTTATCCCTGTTTTGGGAAAATGTAACTGTGGTATTCCATTTGAAGTTAGGTAGTTTTACCGGAATGGCGTTGACAATTACTTCTATACCTTGATTTTGCAGATTTCCGGCATTAATCTGCTGCTGGCTGAGTCCTGATTCTTGTGGTAAAGGAAGTGTTAACAGCTGATTGGTAGTATTGGTTCTATAAAAAGAAACATCAAAATCCAGCCGGTTATTGAAAAAGGCCATATTTAATCCAAATTCTATGGATCTGCTCAATTCATTTTTTAAATTTAAATTCGCAAGCGAATTACTATTAAAGCCCACTAATGGAATGCGCACGCCATCAGGGGAATTATAAGCAGAAGGGTCGTGTCTGTAATAGAGGCCGGAGCTTGTGTTGTATGGCGAAGTATCTCTTCCCACCCATGCCAGACTTCCTCTCAAACTTCCGGAATTGATCCATTTTGGAAGCTTAAAAGAATTAGAAAATATCCAGTTTCCAACAAATGAAGGATAGAAGTAGCTTATACTTCCATGTCCATCAGGGTATGCCAATGTGGAAGACCAGTCGTTGCGACCTGTAATGTCAATGAATAGCTGATCTTTCCAGGCGAAATTAGCAAAAGCATACAACCCCTGAATTCTTTTCGGGGACTGATTACCATCGGTATAATAGGCCTCGCTTCCTGCCGGATCTATTGAGTTCTGGATCTGGAAAACGCCCGGAGAATTAAGTCCTCCATTAGTCCATTGCCTTGTGGCTTTATATTTGGATCTGAAATCTTCTCCACCAAAAGAGGCGTTAAGGGTAAGATTTTCTGTTAATTTAAAGTTGGCATTCAGTAGAAATTTCGTTGTATACTGCTCCTTTCTCCCTTCCAAAATGCTATACCCACCGCCATTGAATCCGGGGTTTTCTCCAAGTATTTTAGATTCATTCAGAAAATCAAAATTATTGAAGTTGCCTGATATCATTAAGTTTAACCAGTCTGTTAACTGAGATTTGAGCTCAAGCCTGCCTATATAATTGTTTTCTTTCTGGGTTCTTGTGTTCTGAAAAATATTAAAATAAGTAGATGCCATACCATAAGGATCCGCACTGTCTTGTCTTCTTCCCCCATTTAGAGGATCCAGATAATTGTTTTTCCAATAAACAGCATCAAAACTTCTGGGAGTGCCATATATAAAACTGAAGAGCGGACTTTCATTTCCTCCCTGAGGTACGGGGTTCTGCCCGAAAGACCGGTTGTAGTTGAAACTTGCATCTACCTGCAAATATTTACTAAACTGATGGGTTGCACGGATAAAGTAGGCGTTTTTGATAAACTTGTTGCGGGGAAGAATACCTTCAGCTTCCTGATTGGTATAACTCAATAAGATAGTAGATTTATCATTTCCTCCGGAGAGTTCAAATGAGTTTTTACGATCAAATCCTACCTGATAAATATCCTTATAATTATCAGGCTGAGGGTTCCACAGAATTGTTCTGCCATCAATATCCTGTACTGGTTTTCCGTCAAATTTTGGTCCATAGCTGTAAAAAAAATAGTTGGGATCTATAAAACGGTCTCCGTTAGCATCTGTTGAAAAACTGGGTCCAATACCGGCACCAAATTCATTCTGAAACCTGGGACTGCTATAGACATGCTGTGTAGTAAGAGAAGAGTTTATCCTGACACCCAATCCATTCATACCTTTTCCTTTCTTGGTTGTAATAACAATAACCCCGTTAGCAGCCCGTGAACCATAAAGTGCAGATGCTGCAGCACCTCTTAATATGGAAACGGATTCAAAAACATCTGAGTTAAGGTTTTTCATTTCATTACCGAAATCATAACCGGAACCCCAGGAATCCGCACCGGTTACTCCATTGTCAATAATTACTCCATCAACTACTACCAGCGGCTGGTTATTATTGCCTAATGATGTGTTTCCACGGATTTGGATCCTTGCACTGGACTGCGGGCCTCCGGATCCTGCCGTTATTTCTACCCCCGGCAGTTTTCCCTGAAGAGCCTCCATGGGGTTAACGACCCCAGCCTGGGTAATGTCTTTGGTCTCAACTTTGGTAATGGCATAGCCTAGTTTTCTCTGATCTCTTTTTATCCCAAGTGCAGTAACAACCACTTCATCAATTTGTTTATTCTTTATAGAATCCTTCTTTGAATTTTGACCACTTAGGTGGTTTGTACCCAATAGAAAACAAAAAACACCAACAGCCAAGGGAAGTCTTGTACTTAATTGTTTCATTTTGTTCATCATTTGCTTATTACTGCAATATTAAAAAAAATATGGCACGAATACTATAAATTCAAATATAACGTATTGGTTATCAATGTTTAGTGGTTTGTGTTTTTATTGTTTAATGTTAATTTTAATGTATAATATTCTGTAATGAACAATATTGAAAATATAAAAAATGATCATATATTACTTATCTGTGAATTTTATTTTTTTTACTTTTTTTTATATGATATAAGCTTTTTGCCTGTTAAATAAAGAGTTATAAAGCACTTTTATTGTCAATTTCTAGAATGGGTATGAAAAATCCCTTACCAATGTGATAAGGGATTAATTTATTGAAAAGGATAACAATAATGTTAGACCTGTATTACTCCAAGATTGAACTTCTCCGTGATAGGAGAATGGTTTGCTGCTTCAATTCCCATAGAAATCCATTTTCTGGTATCGGCAGGATTGATGATGGCATCTGTCCATAATCTTGCTGCTGCATAGGTAGATTCAGTTTGTTTCTGATATTTCTTTGAGATGGTATCCAGAATTTCGTTATGCTCTTCTTCAGAGATATTTTTTCCTTGCTTCTTTAAAGTAGATTCCTGAATCTGAGCCAGTACTTTTGCTGCCTGTGCGCCACCCATTACCGCTAAATCTGCCCAAGGCCATGCAACAATTAATCTGGGATCATAAGCTTTTCCACACATCGCATAATTTCCTGCTCCATAAGAATTTCCTGTTATAATAGTAAATTTAGGAACTACGGAATTGGAAACCGCATTTACCATTTTAGCACCATCTTTAATAATTCCGCCATGTTCTGATTTTGAACCCACCATGAATCCGGTGACATCCTGTAAGAAAATTAAAGGAATTTTCCTTTGATTACAGTTGGCAATAAATCGGGTTGCTTTATCTGCAGAATCAGAGTAGATCACTCCTCCGAACTGCATTTCTCCTTTACCGCTTTTAACCAGCTTTCTCTGATTGGCTACAATCCCTACGGACCAGCCGTCAACTCTTGCTGTTGCACAGATAATACTTTTACCATAGTCTGGTTTGTATTCTTCATATTCGGAGTTATCCACAATACATTTGATAATTTCGTAGGTATCGTATTGTTCAGCTCTTGAGACCGGCATAATTCCGAAAATATTCTCAGGATTTTCTTTTGGCGGGAAACTTTCTATTCTGTCAAAGCCCGCTTTTTCAGTCGTTCCGACAGATTTCATGATGTTTTTGATTCTGTTCAGAGCATCTTTATCATCTTTAGCTTTATAATCCGTTACTCCTGAAATAGAGCAGTGAGTGGTTGCTCCACCCAATGTTTCATTATCAATACTTTCTCCGATAGCTGCTTTTACCAGATAACTTCCTGCAAGGAAAATAGAGCCTGTTTTATCTACAATCATAGCTTCATCACTCATGATGGGTAAGTAAGCTCCTCCAGCTACACAACTCCCCATAACGGCAGAAATCTGGATGATTCCCATAGAACTCATTTTAGCATTATTTCTGAAAATTCGTCCAAAATGTTCCTTATCCGGGAAGATTTCATCCTGCATAGGAAGATAAACACCTGCAGAATCTACTAAATAAATGATGGGAAGCTTGTTTTCCATAGCAATCTCCTGTGCTCTCAGGTTTTTCTTTCCTGTGATAGGAAACCACGCACCGGCTTTTACAGATGCATCGTTAGCGACAATAATACATTGTCTTCCGGAAACGTAGCCAATAACAACTACAACACCTCCGCTAGGGCATCCTCCATGCTCCTGATACATTTCATATCCTGCAAATGCTCCAATTTCTATGGAATCTGAATCTTTATCGAGAAGATAATCTATTCTTTCTCTTGCTGTCATTTTTCCTTCATCACGAAGCTTTTGAAGCCTTTTCTCACCACCTCCTTTTTTAATCTCAGTGAGTAAGCGATTTATTTCAGATAATTTTAATCTGTTCTGATCCTCTCGTTTATTGAATTCGATGTCCATAAAATTTTCAATTTTTTACGCTTAAAGATACTATTTTTATGAGGAATATAAATTGGAAGTAAAACAGATGTTTAATTATTTGGTTTCTAGTAAATTGTGAAATTTTTAACTAAAAAATATTTTTAAATAATTTATATTTTTTCTAACTTTACACTAGAGTAACAGAGGTGATATTCTCTGCAAAATACTCTAAGTTCCTAGTTTATTTTTTTAATAGTTTATTATTTGAAGGCCCTGAAAGTTTAACAAATTTTCAGGGTTTTTTTATATCTATATGCGTTTGTCAGTAATACTTTCTATATGATATTTAAGAGACCATGTTGTTGATTTCAATCTCCGGACTTAATATTATATTGGTTTTGATTTTTACTAAATTATTAGAAAACGTCCTGAATTAAGAGTAAAAACTATTAAAAACTTTATTTATCATCTTTTTATTAATATAAATTTATGTTTTTTTGTAAGATTTATAAAAGCGTATTTGTAAATTTGCACGTTAAAATCAAAAGGGGATAGGTTATGCATAAATTGGCGCTTTTCAGGTTACATTTAATAGTTTTTTTATGGGGATTCACCGCAATTTTAGGAAAACTGATTCAGGCCAATGCTCAGATTCTTGTGTTTTACAGAATGTTGTTTGCCTCAATCTTTTTGTATGTATTTATCAGATTCTTTAAAAAGGAAAGCATTAAGGTGTCCAGGAAAATATTCTTTCAGCTGGCTGCTATAGGCTTTGCAATGGCACTTCACTGGTATTGTTTTTTTTATTCCATTAAAGTTTCCAATGTTTCAATTGCCTTAAGCTGCCTTTCCTTATCGACGCTTTTTGCCTCGATTCTGGAACCCATTATTTTCAAAAGGAAAATTGATATATCTGAAGTGGTAATGGGAACTGTTATTGTGGCCTGTATATTATTGATTTTTAAAACAGAATTTCATTTTAAAGAAGGTATTATTTATGGAATTCTGTGTGCTATATTCGGGACTGTTTTTTCTGTTTTTAATGGTAAGATGTTTGGGAAAACAAGTTCGGGAAACATTATTTTTTATGAAATCTTCTGTGGTTGGTTCATTTTAATGATATTTTATCTGCTTTCGGGGCAAATTTTTCAGATGAATGAAATAAACTACAGGGATCTGGCGTTAATATGCTTGTTAGCCAGTGTTTTTACTGCTTTTCCCATGCTTGAATCTGTGAATTTAATGAAATATATATCACCTTTTACTTTAATTTTAACAGTTAATTTAGAACCTGTCTACGGAATTATACTAGCTTTTTTTATCTTTGGGGAATCAGAACATATGAGCCCTGTATTTTATATCGCTTCAGGTGTTATGATACTGGCAATCATTGCAAACGGATTAATAAAAGCCAGAAAAACTAAAAACTTAAACTAAGCATCAAATTTATATGATGAAAAAATATTTTTTACTTGCATTTTCACTGTTGTTTGGGCTTTCTCAATCTCAGATTATCAGAAAATATTCCAATGAATTTTTAAATATCGGAGCCGGAGCAAGAGGACTTGCAATGGGAGGAGCGGTAATTACCAACCAGGATGATGTATATTCTCCTATGTGGAATCCCGCAGGTTTGATGTCCATTGAAAGAGACTGGCAGGGAGCAGCAATGCACGCAGAATATTTTGAGTCTATTGCAAAATATGACTATCTGGCTTATGCAAAAGTACTCGAGGAAGGTGTTTTTGGGGTTTCCGTAGTAAGACTTGGAGTAGATAATATTTTAAATACAACCCAGATGATCGATTCTGAAGGGAATATTGATTATGACAAAATCACAAAGTTCTCCCAATCCGATTATGCTGCAATTCTTTCTTATGCTTTCAGACCAGGAGGAAATCCAAAATTAGATGTCGGGATCAATGCTAAGATTGTATATAGAAATGTGGGTAAATTTGCTAATGGTTATGGTTTTGGTTTCGATGTTGGGGCGATTTATAAAGCAGATAACGGATGGAAGTTCGGGGGGATGGTGAGAGATATTACAACTACCGTCAACTTCTGGACGGTCAATCAGAAAGAACTTTCTACTGTTGTAAACGGGGAAGAATTTAACCCTGCTCCCAAAGATAAACTGGAACTTACAATGCCTAAACTGAATGTAGGAGCCAGCAAATTATTTGAAATCAACAGCAGCGTATATGTATTGCCGGAAGCAGGTATAAATGTGGATTTTGCTAAAACAGCATCCTTAATTTCTACAGACTTTGCCAGTATCAGTCCTTACGCAGGAGCTGAGCTGGGATACCAGAAAATGATTTTTGTGAGATTGGGGATCAACAGATTCCAGTCTATTACAGATATAGAAGATCTTAAAAGAAAAGTTTCTTTCCAGCCAAGTGCAGGTCTTGGAATAAGATACAGAGGGCTTACACTGGATTATGCCATTACAAATTCAGGGATTGGCGGATCTAATTTTTATTCCAATTTCTTCTCCTTAAAACTGGATATGGGAGCATTTAGAAACGATTAAAATTATAAAAATGAAAAAGTTATTAATGCTGATGTTGGTAATAAGCTCAACAATGGCTTTTACGCAGAAGGTTTCAGATTATAAATATGTAGTAATTCCGGAAAAATTTAAAACCTTTAAAAACAGCAGTTTTGGATTGGAAGCTTATCTGGCTAAAGGGCTACAGGGAAAAAAGTATGAAATTTTAACTGAGGCAATGGACAAGTGGCCATCTGAGGCTAGAAATAATTCCTGTAATGTAATTAATGCTGAAGTACTGAATGATAAGAGCTTATTTACAAATAAAGTGATTTTGCAGTTCAAAGACTGCAATAAAAAGGTCATTTTAGAATCCAAAGGGCGCTCAGATATAAAGGAATTTGAAGAAGGGTTTCCTGATGCTTTAAAGCAGGCTCTGACACATGTTCCACATTCCAGCCCGGTAGAAATGAAGCCTGCTAAAATATCAGATGCTGCTGAAAACGTACAGAATACAGTTTCTGAAACCGTTGTATCTGCAGGAACTCCGGAAGCAAATAATTACTCGAACGGGAAACTTGATCTTCAGAAAATACAGATTGACTCTAATCAGTTTATTTTGGCAAAATCCGGAAGTTCCGTACCATTTGCTGTTTTCAAAACGACTTCTAAGAGCGCTGTTTTCCTTGTAAAAATGGCTGATGGAAATACTACCATCGGATATTTTGAAAAAGGGAATATTGTAATAGATATTCCACAGATTGACGGAAGATTCTCCAAAGAAGTCTTTACAGCAAAATAATTTACATCAATAATAAGAAAATATCATCCTTAATTCATAACTTTTTAGAATTAAGGATTTGTTTTAACTAATAGATATGAAAAAAGTTTACATTTCTATATTGGCAATACTGTCAGTATTTTCGAGTGCACAAAGTGTATTTAATACCCAGTTAAACGAAATTAATTTTGGGGCTTCCAGTGATCCTGATAATTTTATAAAATTCAATAATCATATTCTTTTCACAGCCACCAAGTCTACAGAGGAAGGAAGGGAACTGTGGAGTTTTGATCCGGGTACTCAAAAATCAATTCTGCTGAAGAATGTTTTTCCGGGGTACAGCATTGGGATGACTGGAGATCCGTCTTTTATGAGGCTCAATAATAAAATTTACTTTATTGCTGTACAAAGCAATAGTTCGTCCAATAATCAGCTTTGGGTCACAGACGGAACCACGGTAGGAACATCCAAGGTAAAAGATCTGAATTTTGAGTTTTCGGTGGCTGCAACTGCTGCGGTCGGAAATAATATCTTTTTCTACCATCACAATGAACTTTGGTCTTACAATACCGTTACAGATAGTCTGCAGCTATTAAAAACATTTCAATATTCCGGTGATGTAAAAATGTATACCATGAATAATACTTTGTTCCTGGCAGCAGATGATGGCACACATGGAAAAGAGATATGGAAATCAGATGGAACCGTTGCCGGAACATCTTTATTAAAGGATATCGTTCCCAATGCGGGTGGAAGTATTAATGGCGATTTTAAAGCACTGATTTTTAAAAATAAACTATACTTCGTGGTTAATCTTGGAACAGGAACAGCGGGATATGAATTATATTCAACAGATGGAACAGAAGCGGGAACAGTATCCATAAAATCTGTAGGTTATCCGCAGCTGGAAGGAGCTGCCACTGATAATTATTTTGTTTTTACAGGCTTTGATGCAGCAAATGGCTATGAACCATGGGTTTCTGATGGGACAACGGCAGGAACTTATCTGTTGAAAAATCTAATGCCTGGAGCTACAAGTTCTATGGCAATGAAAAAATTTGTAAAATATAATAACAAAATATTCTTTGAAAGTAGTGCCAACGGTGTTAACTCTGTGTATGGTAATTATATCTGGGAAACAGATGGTACAGAAGCCGGAACTGTTCTCTTCAATACGCACGCAGGAGCTTTGATTTATGGGAACAGCTCAGATAATAATCATTTGATTCTTACGATGGCTAATTATGGAAACAGATATTGGATAGTGAATGGAAATTCTTCACAGAGTTTTGAGATTACAGGCCTTGGAATGCCAAATAATAATAGTTTTGTAGACCTGAATTCTAAAATTTATCTTACCGGAAATACCCCCAAATATGGCACTGAACTATTTTCACTAAATCCGGTGACCCATCAGACTGCAATAGCTTCGGACATCAGTAGATTTGAAAGTTCTTTGCCTCATGCATTTCAGGTACTGAATGATGATCTTATTTTCATTGCGACAGACAGACAGTATAACAGCCAGATTTATAAGAGAAATAAAAATACACAGCAGATTGAGAGAATATCCAGCTTTGGAGGAAATTCGTTTATAGGTATGGGCAGTGACTTTAATGACAATTTCATTAAAGTAGGAAACTATCTTTACACTCCAGAAGCAGCTTACAGAACAGATGGTACGGAAGCCAATACTTTGTCAATATCATCCCCTAATATTACCAGCAGGGTACCGTATACCAGCTTGAACGATAATACATTACTTTTTGCCGGATACAATAATGTGGTAGGAACTGAACTTTGGAAGATTGATAATACATCCAATACTGTTAGCATGGTCAAAGATATTTCCCAGGATAATATGGGAAGTCTTTATTCCGTAGATTCAAAAACTGCAATACTGAATGGTTTTGCTTATTTTGTGGCAAAAGATAATGGAAAACTTGGGATCTGGAAAACAGATGCTACTGAAGCCAATACCCAAAAGGTAATACAGTTTTCCTATCAGGATGGGACAAATGGAGATATTAAGGTACTGAATGCTTTTAATAATAAATTATTCTTTACAAAACAACAGGAAAATACTCCTGCGAATTACAGCTCCGGGCAAAACGAGCTTTGGATTTCAAACGGCGATCAGGCATCTGCTACATTACTGAAATCTTACGCTGCTCCTTATGGTTCTTCAAGTATTGCGAGAGAAACAATAATATTTAATAATAAGCTTTTTTATGTCACTTCAGGTTATCCTTCTCCAGCGCTGCATTCTACAGATGGAACAGTGGCAGGGACAGAACAGATACTAGCGGGAAACTTTTTTGGTGATGTAAAATTTAAAAAATGTGGAAATCAGTTATTTTTTACCAATAACAATAGTACACAGTTGTGGAAAACAGATGGAACAGCGAATGGCACATCTGATTTATCCCAAAATTTTTCTTCAGTGAAAGATATGACGTGTGCCAACAATTATCTTTACTTTCTTAATGGGGATTCTCAAAAGGTATGGAAAAGTGACGGTGTTTCAACCTCTCCGATGGATATTTTTGTGACAAACGACGATAATCAGCTGTTGGTTAATGAAAATATTCAGAAAATGGGAACAGATGGTGAGAAATTATTTCTGACCATTAATACCAAAGAACATGGAAGTGAATTGTATGTAGTGACTGATCCACTGCCTGTTTATCTGGCAACCCATGAAATATCAGGCGCAGAAAGTAAAAAAGGAAATTCAGATCTGCAGATTTATCCTAATCCTGTTTCAGAATATTTTTCAATAAGACTGAACGAAAATTCTAAAATAGAAATCGTGAAAATTTTTGATGCCTCCGGAAAACTTGTGAAGAATATTATCTACAATAATAAAAATATTGATGTAGCAGAACTTCCATCAGGAATATATTTTGTTAAGTTAAAAACAAATAAAGGGGAATATATGGGTAAAGTTATAAAAAAATAATACATGTAAAAGGCTCTTAAAAAGAGCCTTTTATAATATATATGTTGATGTGTTTTTCATTCTTTTAGCATTTTAGACAGAGCCCTATAGATATGAAAGCAATTGGGGTATCAAATAGCAAATGAAAATGTGAATAGATTTATAAAAAGAGAAGAATTTTCATAGCATTATTGTCATTAGTTGATATTACTAATTTATGGAAAAAATATAAATAATACTAATATTTAATAAAATATTTATTTGTTTGTGTTTTTTATTGATAAATTTCCTTTTTGTGCTGGGGATTGTTGGTTTTTGTCTCTTATTGAGTAAATGAAAAAAGTATATGAGTTTTTGCATTAAAACTTCATTTTGTTTGTGACAAATTAGCTGCTGTACTGCATTAGTTTATCAATTAGCATTAAAAAATTCCCAAATCACTTTAGCTTTACTTTTCCCCAGAATTTCTTCAAGAGTTTCAAAATTGGCTTCTTTGATTCGTTTTACAGACTTCAGTTTAGACAAAAGCAATTCGATTGTTTTTTCTCCAACTCCAGGAATTTCTTCCAGCTCAGATTTTATCGTAGAATTTTTTCTTCTCGTTCTGTGATGTTTTACCCCAAATCGGTGGGCTTCATCACGAACACGCTGAAGGATTTTCAACGTTTCAGATTTTTTGTCCAGATATAAAGGAATAGGATCTTCCGGAAAGAATATTTCTTCCAGCCTCTTGGCGATTCCTACAATGGTAATTTTTCCATAAAGTCCCAATAACCTGAGACTTTTTACAGCAGAAGAAAGCTGTCCTTTTCCTCCATCTATCAGAATCAGTTGGGGAAGACTTTCTCCCTCATCAAGCATTCTTTTATAGCGGCGGTAGATTACTTCTTCCATCGTGGCAAAATCGTTAGGTCCTTCTACCGTTTTAGGATGGAAAATTCTGTAATCTGCTTTGCTCGGTTTTCCATCTTTAAAAACAACACATGCAGACACAGGATTGGTTCCCTGAATGTTTGAGTTATCAAAACCTTCAATATGTCTTGGTTCAACAGGCATTCTCAACAATTTCTGCATTTCTGCCATGATTCTGTTGGTATGTCTTTCAGGATCTACAATCTGAACCTGTTTCAGCTTTTCCAGACGGTATTCTTTAGCATTCTTTTCAGAAAGCTCTACAATTCTTTTTTTGTCTCCTACTTTAGGAACAATCAGTTTTACATTTGGGATTTCTACTGAAAGATGAAACGGTAAAAGAACTTCTTTAGAATCGGAAGAAAACTTCTGACGGATCTCAATCAAAGCTTCTTCCATAATATCCTCATCAGTCTCCTCAAGAATCTTTTTAATCTCGGTGGTAAAACTCTGGATGATATTTCCGTTTCTGATTTTAAAGAAATTGACATAAGCAGCGGTTTCATCACTGGTCATCCCGAAAACATCTACATCATCAATATTCGGATTTACAACGGTGTTTTTAGCCTGATAATCCTCAAGAATATCCAGTCTTTCCTTAATGATCTGAGCTTCTTCAAATTTAAGATTGGAAGCCAGCTTCATCATCTGATTCACCAGATAATCCTTTGCCTTACGGAAATCTCCTTTAATAATTCCGCGGATGGCATCTATTTTTTCATCATAATCTTCCTTGCTTTCAAGATCTTCACAGGGCCCTTCGCAGTTTTTGATATGATATTCCAGGCAGACTTTATATTTGCCTTCCGTAATTTTGGATGGGGAAAGATTCAGATTACAGGTTCTAAGCTTATAAATATGTTTTATAGTATCCAGCAATATCTTTGCAGGACGTACTTTTGCATACGGACCATAATATTCGGATCCGTCTTTAATCATATTTCTGGTCAGAAAAATTCTTGGAAAATCTTCATTTTTGATGCAGATCCATGGATAGGTCTTGTCATCCTTCAACATAACATTATAAAACGGCTGGTACTCTTTAATCAGATTATTTTCCAATAAAAGTGCATCATACTCGCTGTTTACAATCGTCGTTTCCAATCGCTGGATTTTGCTGACCATTATTTTGATCCTGTATCCTGAAAGGTTTTTATTGAAATAGGAGAGTACCCTCTTTTTCAGATTTTTAGCTTTTCCCACATACAAAAGCTGTTCGTTTTTATCATAATAACGATAAACGCCGGGTTCGGATGGTAAGGTTTTGAGCTGTAATTCTAAAGAAGGATTCATATAACAAAATTAAGGAAACTTTCCCTATTTAAAAAAAGAAAAAACCTGTAGATAATTCTACAGGTTCCGGTATTTTGATAGTGAATCCTATCCGTGGTTCATTTCCGTATACTGATAGATGAGAAAGCTTAAATAATTCCACTCTACAGAATTTTTTGGATATTTTTTCATGAATTCAGGATTGTCACCAAATAAAAAGTCATAGTTATCTTCAAAATCATCTTTGTGAAGCCACATTACTTTATTGCCTTTCTTTACATAATAGGATTTAATAACACCTCCGCCAAATGCAGGCGCACCAGCAAATCCGGTACTCACTGTTTCTGAAGCAAACGGATCATGATAAACCGTAATAAGCTCATTAAATTCAGGATTGATCACCTGCATTAAAAAAGCTTTGGGCTCTTTCTTGTTTTTTAAAGAAACAATCTGGTTTTCGTAAGGAATGGCATCGTCGGTGACAGATTTGCCGTATTTTTTTGTGCTGTAATTTCTCATGTTTGAAATAAACTTTGCCGCTTTCATCGACTTTTCAGTCTCGGTCGCATATAAATACATTTCAGCAATATCGGCTGCCTCGAATTTTATTGGCTTTCTGGTATCAACATCCTCAATGGTGATGGAAAGAATCTGTCCCCTCTGTTTTTCCCAGGATTTGCTGTAACCCTGATGTTCCGTATTATCCTTTAAAATAATGGTGGAAACTTTTTTATCTGTTGCGGTATTGAAACCTTCATTAAACAGATAGCGGTTCATTTCTTTTCTTTCTTCTTTTGAATATTTTACTTTCTGGGCGAAAGCAGCTGTGCTTGCTACACATAAAGCAAGGAGTAGAGTTTTCAGTCTCATGTATTATTGTTTTTGATTTTCGGGGCTAAAAGTAGTAAATTAATTCGCTTGTTTTATAAAAATATAGAAGATTGAAATTTAGCTTTTCCAATTATTGTTAAATGCGTAATTTTAAGGAAATTTTTTAGAAATGATATACGGGGTAGATGTTTTTACTTTCCATGATGTTCTGGAAATATGTAAAAAACCAAATAAAGCGAAGCTGAACAAAGCTGCAAAAGAACAAATTTTAAAATCTCAGAAAAACGTACAGAAAATAGTAGAGTCAGATAGATGCGTATATGGAATCAATACAGGATTCGGACCATTGTGTGATACTAAAATTTCAGCGGATGAAACCGCTCAGTTACAATATAACCTGATCATTTCTCATGCGGTAGGTGTAGGAAAACCTATTGATAAAGAACTTTCCAAGATCATGATGATTGCTAAAGTACATGCTCTTTCTAAAGGATTTTCAGGAGTTTCCCTGGAAGTAATTGAAAGAATGATTCTGATGCTTGAGAAAGATATCATTCCTGTGGTTCCTGAACAGGGATCTGTAGGGGCTTCCGGAGACCTTGCTCCATTAGCCCATCTGGTACTGCCTTTACTTGGCTTAGGACAGGTTTGGGAAGGAGATCAGGTTTCCGATACCATGGAAGTGTTGAAAAAGCATGACCTTGAACCACTGGCTTTAGGTCCGAAAGAAGGATTAGGGCTGATCAACGGAACGCAGTTTATCCTTGCCCATGCCATCAAAGGACTTGAAAAATTTGAATACTTACTGGACCTGGCGGACATGACGGCAGCCATGAGTATTGAAGCATACAGAGGTTCTGCAAGTCCTTTCAAAAAAGAACTTCACGATATCAGGCCGTTTGAAGGCAGTAAAAAAGTAGCGGCAAGAATGCTTAAATTCTTAAAGGGATCAGAAAATTTGAAAGCTCACGAAGACTGTGAAAGAGTTCAGGATCCTTACTCTATGAGATGTGTACCACAGGTTCACGGAGCCAGCAGAAATGCTTTTGAGCACCTTAGAGGAATGACAGAAACAGAATTGAACTCCGTTACCGATAACCCGATTGTTCTAAGTGCCGAAGAATCTATTTCAGGAGGAAACTTCCACGGACAGTTGATGGCATTGCCTTTAGACTACGCTACATTAGCGGCTGCTGAATTGGGGAATATCTCAGATAGAAGAAGTTATTTACTATTGGAAGGAAAATACGGACTTCCAAGATTATTAACGGAAAGCTCAGGTTTAAATTCCGGATTTATGATCCCTCAGTACACTTCAGCTGCCTTGGTTACAGAGAATAAAACATTATGCTTCCCGGCGTCGGCAGACTCTATTCCTACAAGTTTAGGACAGGAAGACCATGTTTCTATGGGAAGTATTTCAGGAAGAAAATTCAATCAGGTTCTGGGAAATCTTGTGAATATTCTGTCTGTTGAGCTGATGTTTGCCGCTCAGGGACTTGAGTTTAGAAGGCCGTCTAAATGCTCTAAAGTAATTGAAGAAAACTTTGCAATTCTTCGTTCTAAAGTTGCCAAGCTTGAAGATGACAGACTGATCGGTAAAGATATGCTTGCAATTGCTGAGTTAATTAACGAAAGAAAATTTGTTGTCAACTAACCTAAATATACGAAAGCTTCCAGAAGGGAGCTTTTTGTTTTCACAGACCTTTAAATCTTTCAATTTTTAAATCTTTAAATCAACTATATGAATATACTCAGAACAGATTCTGCGAATACAGATTTTCAAAATCTGGTAAAATCCCTGGATGCCACTTTAGCTGAACATAATGGAGAAAATGATGACTTCTTTGCTCAGTTCAATACAATAGATACTATCAAAAACTGTATCGTAGTCTATATAGATGATATTCCTGCCGCTTGCGGAGCATTCAAACCATTTTCAGAAGATACCGTAGAAATAAAAAGAATGTTTACCCATCCGGAATTCAGAAAAAAAGGATTAGGCTCTGCCATTGTAAAAGAACTTGAAAACTGGGCTGCAGAACTGAATTTTAAAAAAGCAGTCCTGGAAACCTCCCGGGATCTCAAAAATGCAATTTCAGTATACGAAAAAAGCGGGTTTAACAGAATACCTAATTATGGGCAATATATTGGAGTTGAGCAGAGTGTGTGTTACGAAAAAGCACTATAATTTAATATTCCTGTAATGCTAAATTTACTTTTTTTAAGTTTTTAATTCCCGCTAAAGTGTTATATTGTGGCTCCAACCAAAATTATAACATATGAAAAAAACTGTATTCCTACTGGCAATATTTTTTGCCCTAAACTCGTGTTCCAGAGAAGAACTGCAGAACGAAAATGTAAAAACCGAAATGTCCCAGAAAGATCCCCTGACTGCAAAACAGATCAACGAAAGGATCAACCAGGCTATAAAAACGGACGGAACTTTCAATTGGAAGAATGAGTCCGATCATTTTGTATGGAGTGCTGTTTTCCGTGGAAATAAAATGGTTTCGATCGGTTTCGGAGCTTCTAAGGATGATTTCGACAGAAGTAAATCTCCAAACAACAGCGACATGGAAAAGGAAATCCTTTCTGTGATCAAAAAATATGAAGGGAAAGAGGAGAGAAATTTCCTTCTTCTTTCAGATCCGTATCTTAACCAGATGGATGTTGTGATTGAAAATGAGGAAACCATTACCGCTCTTCGACACATGAAAAACATCCGATATGTAGAACCTGCAGACTATCATTATTTTGAATTTGAAGCTCAATATAATGTAGCTGCAAAATCTTCAGGAAGCGGTTCGTCAGGATGTGGGTTTTCGTCTTCTACATTAAGTACTGCAGACTATACTTCAACAACGCCAGGTGCAAAAATACCTTGGGCTTTCACCAGACACAGTATTCCTGAGGCCTGGAGCTACAGTACAGGAGCTGGTGTGACCATCGGACTTATTGATACCGGAGTTTCTCCTGAACAGACTTTATTGGGAGGAAGTTTTAATAATGGTGCTTCTTCAGGTAGAACAATCAGTAAGTACGGAGTGTATAATTCTGACGGATCCGGAGATCAGTGCGGGCACGGAACAAAAATGGCTTCCGTAATGGCTGCTCCCAGAAATAATGCAGGATTACCTGTAGGAGTTGCTTATAATGCCAATCTGATTGCCTATAGAGCCGCAGAAAATGTTGTTTTGGAAACTTCCAGTGAGCAAACTGCTGTAAAAACAGCTTTCACTGAATTGGGCAACAATACCACTGTGAAGATCATTTCTATGTCGATGGGACACATCTTCTCCGTTGGAAAGATTGAAGACGGTGTTAAATATGCTTATTCTAAAGGAAAACTGATTTTCTGTGCGGGGGGAACTTCTACCAGCTTCACTACTTTCGTGGGAGTAATTTTCCCTGCATCAATGCCGGAAACACAGGCGATAACCGGTGTAAAAGAGAATACATCCAATCAAAAATGTGATGTATGCCACTCAGGAAGCCAGATCGATTTTACATTCCAGATGGAAAGAGCTTCAGGAAATACTGTTCCGGTTCTGAGCTATTACAACGGCCAGGCAGATTATGTGGGTGGTTCTTCTGTGGCAACAGCAGCAACAGCGGGAATTGCGGCACTCGTTTGGGCTAAAAATCCATCATGGACGAGAGATCAGGTTCTTACTAAAATGAGACAGTCTGCAACCTACTATCCAAATGTTAATTCAAGCTATGGCTATGGAAATATCAATGTTTTAAAAGCTGTACAATAAATAATAACCCTATAAAAAAAAGGAAATATCTCAGCTGAGGTATTTCCTTTTTGTTTTTATATAGAAGGTTTATCCGATCCTTACACTTGTCATGCTCAATGATCCGCCGATAAGCTCATCATTAAATAAATTAAGCTGTTCAGACTGATCTTTTAATCCTAAAGTATACAATAAAGGAAGATAATGATCGGGAGTTGGAACAGCATATTGTAAGAAAGTTCCCTGTTTCTGATAATCGATGATATTCTGAAAATTGCCATCCAGAAGCCAGTTGTTGGTTTTTTCACGGGCTTCCACTGCCCAGTCCCAGCCGGCTCCTACTGTATTGATGTTTTTCCAGTCGATAAGACGAAGATTATGAACAATATTTCCGCTTCCGATAATCAGGATACCCTTTTCACGAAGTTTGTTCAGTCTTTTTGCCAGATTATAATGATACTGAGGAAGTTTGGTATAATCAATACTCAGCTGGATCACCGGAATATCTGCATCAGGATACATATGTTTGATCACAGACCATGCCCCATGATCCAGTCCCCAGCTATGATCTTCCTCTACATCAACAGGGAGAAGAAGTTCCGCTGTTTCCTTTGCCAGCTCAGGACTTCCAGGAGCAGGATACTGTACATCAAAAAGGGCTTTGGGAAAACCGTAAAAATCATGAATGGTTTTCGGCATATCCATAGCCGTTACAAAAGTTCCGTCCGTATACCAGTGGGCAGAAATACAAAGAATTGCATTGGGCTTTGGAATTTCTGAGGCTGCTTTCCGGAAACCCTGTACAAATTGATTCTCTTCAATGGCATTCATTGGTGAACCATGTCCAAGAAATAAAACAGGCATTCTCTGTGTGCTTTTAAAACCGTCGCTTATGTTTTGAAGATCGTTGAGGTTCATAAATATTGAAGATTATAAAAAAATAAAAGGTTCAAGGCTTTTAGAAAAATCCCTGAACCTTTTAAAATATATGTTATTAACTATGCTTGCTTTACAAACTGTAATTCACCAGCTACTTTTACATCATCGCTTACCATTACACCTCCTGCTTCAAGAGCAGCATTCCAGTTTAATCCAAAGTCTTTTCTGCTGATTTTTCCTTCAAAAGAGAAACCTGCTTTTGTATTTCCCCATGGGTCTACGTTGATTCCTCCGAAGTCTACATCAAGCGTTACAGGTTTTGTAATTCCGTTGATGGTAAGATTACCTACAACAGTATTGTTTAATGCCTGAGATTCAAATGTGATCGTAGGGTGAACTTCAGCATTGAAGAACTCCGCCGACTTTAAGTGATTGTCTCTGTCTGTATTGTTGGTGAATACAGAATCCGTCTGAATCGTAGCAGTAGTTTTAGCATTTGCAAAAAACTCATCTTCAGAGTCAATTTCAGCAGTGAAAGTTCTGAAGCTTCCTTTTACGTTAGAGATCATCATGTGTTTTACTTTGAAAGTAATTTCACTATGCGTAGGGTCTAAAATCCATTTTGTTGCCATTGTATTTCGTATTTTTTGTTTGTTATTAATAATGCAAATTTAGGACAGCGTACCTATACAAGTCATTGATATAGGATAAGAAATGAGTTTTTTTGTCAATTGTCAATTTTGCTTCGCAAGTGAATGGTGAATTTCTTTCAACATCCAATTGACAAGCACAGCGGATTGACTATTCACAATTCACCTATCCTAATCCCTTTTAAAAATTCTACTCTTAAGTTAAGGAATATTTCCATTGAATGCATGAACTCCATTTTATGAATGTTTTAATTTAACATTTCTTAACGAATGGTTTTTATTTCTTATTTTTGAAGGATTCAATTTTATACAATGAAATTACATAAATTTTCTTTATTGATGCTGGTTGTAGGCAGTTCGGCATTTGCCCAGACCCAGAAGTTTACCATGGCGGAGGCTGTAAATGGAATGAGGACCAACCTTGCTGTGAAAAATATATCCCAGTTTTCGTGGTCTGCAGACGGGAAATCATACATTCAGGCCGTAAAAGGCGGTTATCTGATTACAGATTTGAAAACCAACAAACAGGATACTCTGATCTCCTTGAGTCAGCTGAACAGAAATCTTTCCAAAGATAAGCTTAAAGCTGTTCCTCCTATTAAATTTACAGGGAATTCCAATGGATATTTTACGACAGAGGGCAAAATATCGTGGATTGAAAAATCCGGAAACGATTGGAAAATAAAAAGCACAGCTGCTATTGATCAGGATGCTGCCAATGTTAAAATGTTTGGTGACGGCCATACTTTTGCCTTCACAGCAAAGAATAATTTATTTGTCAACAGAAACGGAAAGACCATTGCTGTAACCAACGAGACCAATGAAAATATCATTAGCGGACAGGCCGTTCACAGAAATGAATTCGGAATTGATACCGGAATTTTTCCTGCCCCGAATTCTGAGAGTGTAGCTTTCTATAAAATGGATCAGAGCATGGTAGCAGATTACCCGATCATCGATTGGTCTGTAACACCTGCTGTAAACCACAATATCAAATACCCGATGGCTGGTCAGACTTCTCATCAGGTGACATTAGGTGTTTTCAATCTTAAAACCCAATCTACCACTTTCTTAAAGGTGGAGGGAGAAAAAGACCAGTATCTGACAGCGGTTACATGGAGCCCGGATTCAAAATATATCTTTGTAGGGGTTCTGAACAGAGGCCAGAATCATATGAAAATGAATCAGTATGATGCTGTAACAGGAGAATTGGTAAAAACATTATTTGAAGAAACAGACAGCAAATATGTAGAGCCGCAGCACCCGCTTACTTTCTTCCCGAATTCTAATACAGACTTTATCTGGCAGAGCCAGAGAACTGGATACAACCACTTGTTCCACTACAGCCTTGAAAAAGGACTGATATCCCAAATCACAAAAGGGGATTGGCTGGTAACAGATATTTTAGGATTCAATGAAAAGAAAAAGGAAATTTATTTCACCTCAACAAAAGAGACTCCTTTGGAAAGACATTTGTATAAAATTAACTGGACCAACTTTAAAATGCAAAGGCTGGACAGTGCGGAAGGGATGCACATAGGAACGTTAAGCAGCGACGGAAATTATCTGTATGACGCTTACAGTAATGCGAATTCACCGAGAGTTGCCAACATTATCAATACAGCTAATTTAAAAACTACCAATATCCTTACTTCTGAGAATCCATTAAAGAATTATCAGAGACCGGAAATTAAAAATGTAGTGTTAAAGGCAGATGACGGAACTCCTTTGTATGGAAAGATTATCCTCCCAACCAATTTTGACCCGAATAAAAAATATCCGACTATTGTTTATCTGTACAACGGACCACACCTACAGCTGATCACGAACAGCTTTCCGGCTTCAGGAAATCTTTGGTATGAATATATGGCTCAGAACGGATACATCATCTTCACAATGGACGGAAGAGGTTCTTCTAACCGTGGAATGAAGTTTGAGCAGGCGGTATTCAGAAATCTGGGAACGACAGAAATGAACGACCAGATGAAAGGAGTAGACTACTTAAAATCTCTTCCTTATGTAGACGGAGATAAAATGGGAATTCACGGATGGAGCTTCGGAGGATTTATGACAACAAGTTTCATGCTTCGTAAGCCGGATGTATTCAAAGTAGGAGTAGCAGGAGGACCTGTAATCGACTGGAGCATGTACGAGATCATGTACGGAGAAAGATATATGGATACTCCGCAGGAAAATCCACAAGGTTATGCGGCTGCAAATCTATTGGATAAAGTTCAGAACCTGAAAGGAAAATTACTGATGATTCACGGTGCACAGGATGATGTAGTCGTATGGCAGCATTCTATTAAATTTATCAAATCTGCTGTTGATAACGGAGTTCAGCTGGATTACTTTACTTATCCGGGACATCCGCATAATGTAATCGGAAAAGACAGAGTTCACCTGATGCAGAAAATCACGGATTATTTTGATCAGAATCTTAAGAAATAAAAAAAACCAGCCAAAGGCTGGTTTTTCGTTATTAATTCTCTTAGATTTTCTTATATGTCAGTGACATTTTGTTTCCATTGTTAACAAATGAGATGGTTCTTTTATTCTGATCAAAATAATCCACTTTTAAACGAGTTGTATTTTTTCCAACGGTTATGTTAAGAATCTGTTCATTATTGTCCTTCGTTAGTTCCCATTTACCTTTGTTGGTACTTTTTCCAACTGTAGATTCAAAACCAAAATCTTGACTGAACGTCTGAAATATCTGGTCACTGCCAAAAACGGATTTTATATCTTGCGGCTGGTTATTAATTACAGTTTCTACAAGTTGCCATTTTCCTACTAATTCTTTTGCTGTTTGAGCTTTAAATATGCCTGCTAAAGAAAGGCATACCATTACAATGTACTTTTTCATTATTTGATTTTTTTAATTACATGACAAATGTACAAATAAATCCCATGTGTTTTATTTTTAAATTACTGATAATTAATAATTTACATTATTGAAATTGATTAGCATGAATTAATTTTAAATGTTTTAAAAAAGATGAAATTATTTTTTTAAAAACATTATATTTTGTTGATTAATTATATTGTTGTCCAGAGTTTCTTTTACCTCACCTTATAGAATCTCATGGATGGATCTTAACAAACATCAATGTTTTTGGTTTTCCATAGTGGTAACTTTGTATCACTAAAATCAACAATATGGAATTAGGAATAGGAATGTTCGGAGATCTGGCTTTAGACCAGTCAACCGGGAAATATAGAGATGCAGGAATTAAGATCCGTGAAATACTGGATCAGGTAAAATTGATGGATGAGGTAGGAATTGATGTTTTTGCTATGGGAGAACATCACCGTCCGGATTATGCTGTTTCCTCTCCGGAGATTGTTTTGGCAGCAGCAGCAAGCATTACAAAAAATATAAAACTGGCCAGTGGCGTTACTGTTTTGAGTTCTTCGGAGCCGGTAAAAGTGTATGAGGATTTTTCAACATTGGATCTTATTTCAGACGGAAGAGCAGAGATATTTGTGGGACGTGGAAGTTTCATCGAGTCATTTCCTTTGTATGGCTATTCACTGAATGATTATGAGCAGTTATTTGATGAAAAATTAGAATTATTATTGAAAATCAATTCTGAGGAAAACGTTAGCTGGTCAGGAAAACTTCGTGCACCGATGCAGAATCAAACGGTATACCCAAGAGCAAAAAATGACGGAAAACTTTCCATCTGGAGAGCCGTTGGAGGAACTCCGCAGTCTGTTTTGAGTGCAGCGCAGCTTGGAATGCCTTTAGTGGTAGCTATTATTGGAGGAATGCCTGTCCAATTCAGAAATCTGATCGAGTTTTATAAACAGGAGTACCAAAAAGCGGGACATGATGTTTCAAAGATGCAGATCGCAATCCATTCCCATACTTTTGTAAGTGATGATCAAAAAGTAGTAGATGGTTATTTCCATAATTATAAATCTCAGATGGACAGAATTGGAGCTTCCAGAGGTTGGGCGCCTTACACAAAAGCACAGTATGATGGCGGAAGAAGTAAAGACGGTGCATTATTTATCGGAAGTCCGGCCGAAGTAGCAGATAAGATTGCTTATATGAAAGAGATTTTCGGAATTACAAGATTTATCGGACACATGGATGTAGGAGATCCTGCTCATGATGTGATGATGAAATCTATAGAATTGTTTGGTAATGAAGTGAAGCCTGTTATAAAAGGACTGTAACAGGGAAGTTTAAGAGGGGCAAAAGCCACAAGAGATCCGTTCTTTTGTGGCTTTTGTCGTTTTAAATATAGTATTAAACAATCTCGATCAGACTTCCTCTTTCTTCGTCTTTAATAATGTTGAGCGCTGTAGGAATTTTCTCTTTCAGTTCTTCCACGTGCGAAATAATTCCCACAATCCTGTTTTCTTTCATCAGATTGGTGAGCGTTTCAAAAACGATATTCACAGATTCCGTATCCTGAGTTCCGAAACCTTCATCAATAAAGAAGAAATTTTTATCGGCCTGCGCATTGGCCTGAACACTTTCTGCAAGAGCCAGAGCCAGACTTAAAGATACCTGAAATGCCTGTCCTCCGGAAAGTGTTTTTACACTTCTGCTTTTTCCTTCGTTGAGGTAATCGATGATTTCAAAATCGTTATTTTCATTCAGCTGAAGACTCAATTGGTTTCTTGTCATCCGGTGAAAACGCACATTGGCATGATCACAAAGCTGTCTCAGATAAATAGATGAAACATATTGTACAAAGCCTGCTCCTTTAAAGAGGTTCATCATGATTTTTAAATTTTCGGAACGTTTCTGAAGCTTTGCAAGTTCTTTCAGAAGTTCCTCTTTTTTTACAAATTCCTTTTCCAGTCGGTCTATTTCAGCCGTTTTTGTGACTACAGAATCACTAATCAGCTTTTGTTCGGTTTGTGCTTCGGTGAACTGCTGTTCAGCGATAGAAAACTGTTCGTTATTGAATAAAAGACCTTTCAGCTTTAACTCCAGCTCTCCGATGAATTTCTTTAAAGCTTCGAATTCAATCCTGAAATTCTGAACTCTGGCTCTCACCAGCTGAACATTAATCTCCTGAAGTAAAATATGCTCAACGTCTTTAAATTCTGTGAAATTTTGATCAGCCAATGCTTTAACAATAGCTTCTTCATTCCCTGAAATTTCCTTCTCCAGCTCTGTAATCTGTTTTTCAGATTGGCTTACAATAGCCTTTTGCTCTGCCAGTTTTGGAGAAAGAATTTTTTCCTGTTCTACAGTTTTCAGGTAATTTTCTTCAATCTCTTTATTAGAATAAGCAAGCTTTTGATATGATTCTTCAATTTCTTTTATTTCCTTTTGAGCATACAGATCCCATTCGAGAATTTTAAGACCGGAACGGCTGATATTGATTTGCTCCTGTTTCGAAACTTCTTCCAGACGGAAAGCTTCCAGAGCGCTCTTATACTTTTCCAGCGTTTTGGATTCCCTGTCAATATTTTCCCTTTCAACGGCTATATTCCGTTCCGTTTCTTCAATCTTTTTCTCCAGCGTAAACGAATCTGAACGTTTTTTCTCAAACTCTTCTTCCTGATCAGGAGAAAATGTTTTCCACGTAAAATTCAGAATATGATTTTCAATATCTTTTTGAATCTGAAGAACTATTTTTTGTTCTGAAAGAAGCTGTTCCTCAAAGATCTTTTTACGGTCCAGAATCTTGTCAATTTCAGCCTCCTGCTTTTGAAGTCCTGTTCCTTCCTGTTCAAGCGATGCTATTTTCTCCTGAATTTCCTGCAGTTCAGCATTCACATCATGAAATTCCACAATATGCGGATGTTCTTTAGAACCACAGAGCGGGCAGTTTTCACCGTCATGAAGTTCACTGGCAAAACGGGAAAGTTCTTTTTGTATTTTGAGATGATCCAGTCTTTGGGAAAGTTCTTTTTTCCCGGTTTCTAAGGCTTCCTTCCTGATTCTGAAATCTTCTTTATAATTTTCTGTATAAGCAAAAGGTTTTAATTCTTTTGTAATTTCTCCGATTTGCTTTTGATGTTTCTCAATCTTTTCGGTTTGTTCCTGAAGTGATTTTTTAAAATTCTTTTGCTGAATAAACCAGTTGCCCACTTCAGAAAGCAGGGCAGAATCAATTTTTTGTTCTTTTAAGGTTTTAATCTGTACGGAAAGCTCATCAATGGTCTTTTGAATTTTTTCTTTATGAAGATCTACTTCTTTTACTTTTTCAGAACCTTTCCGGGTTCTTTCGTTCAGGATCTTGATTTCTTCAGAAAATTTCAGGATCTGAATGATAAGGTTCAAATCATTTTCCTGAATTCTGGATTGCTCTAAGGCTTTAAACTGTGGTTCAAGAGCCATGAGCTGTTCCTTTACAGTATTAAAAGCCCTTTCGGTTTCCTGCCAGTCTTTGATTTGCTGCTCCTTTTCGTTTCGTTTTGAAGCAATTTCTTTTGAGAGTTTATTTTTCTCAATAATCAAAGGGTTGAAAATTCTGAAAATCCTGTCGTATAATTCTGCCTGTATTTCCAGAGCATCCATCTGAGGCTTTTCTTCTGAGAGTTTACTGAATTTTTCTTTGTTTTGCTGTAAACTGTCAAAGTCACTTTTTAAGTTTTTTAACTGTTGATAGGCTTTGGAAACCTTTTCCAGTTTTTCATTGGATTCTGAGAGCTTTTTCTGTTCCTCTGCAAGCTGCTCTTTTTGAATCCGGATTTTCTCTTCATTGATTTCTTCGAAACCTTTTAACTGTCCTTCCAGCTGATCCAGTTCAGATCTGTTTTTTACATTGAGTGCAGAAACATTGTTCTGAAGGTCGAATTTCTGAAGGTTAAAAATTTCCTTCATCATGTTCGTTCTTTCTGCAGCGCCCAATTCAAGGAATTCTTTGAACTGTCCCTGCGGAATAATGATGGTCCTTTTGAAGTTGGAATAGCTTAACCCAATAATAGCTTCTGCATTCGAGTGATCCAAAGGAATCCATTTCCCATTGATGTTCTCATAAAAAGTAACGGCATTAGGTTTTACCTCTTCAAATTTCTTTGAATTTCGCTTAAAATCACGGGAAGCACGGAAAAGTTTATTCTCATAATTGATAAAATCAAATTCAATATAAGAACTGTTTGATTTTAAATTCATCATGTTATAAGCCCTTTTATCGCGCATATTCAGACGTTCCGTTTCACCATATAAAGCAAACGAAATGGCCTCAAGAACTGATGATTTTCCGGAACCTACAGCCCCGAAAATCCCAAACAGCCCCGCCTCAGTGAGATTTCTGAAATCAATGGTCTGGCGTTCCCGGTACGAGTAAAGTCCTTCGATAGTTAATTGAACAGGGATCATGGCTTATGCATTTAAAATTTCGTTAAACAAATTCATCAGTTCTTCATTGGCTTCCTGCCCGCCGTTTTTGGATTTAAAATAATCCTTGAATAAAATATCAATATCCTGACTTAAATTGATCTCCTGGTTTTGATTTTCTGCCAATTCCAGATTTTTTATTTTGGGGATAAGGTGTACAATTCCGTTGTGAGACTGGTAGATTAATCTTCTTTCGTCTGCCGTTAAAAAAGTCTCACTTTCCAGTGTAAGTTCAATAAATGTATTGGGATTTTCACCCAGCCACTGAACAGCATCATCAATGGCGGTAAATGTTTTTCGGACTAAAGCTCTCCCGCTCTTCAAGAGTTTCTTCTCGTAGGAAACTGTTTTTCCAGGTTCTGCGTCAATAATAGAAACATACTTCGTTTGTCCGGCTTCACTGAAACTGTAGCACAGAGGAGAGGATGAATAAATCACAGGCTTTTCCTTCGTTCCGATATTCTGAAAACCATGAAGGTGGCCCAATGCCGTATATTGAATCTGCTCAGGAATACTGTCCGAAAAAATCAGATCTGCATTTCCTATCTTAATTGGTTTTTCTCCTTCCGGTTCCTCGAGAATTGCCGCACCTCTTTTATTCATGTATAAATGAGCTGTCAGAAGGTTCACTCCGGAATCATCACAAAACTGATCAGCAAGGTTTTTCCAGGTCTGGGAAAGCACTTTGTTGATTTCTTCCTCTTTATTTTCTCCAAAGTATTCCTTTAACCGGACCTCATTAGCAAAAGGAGTATGAAGAATTCTTACAGGAAAATCTATTCTATCAATTTTCAGCTCGATAAAACCTTCTTTCGAGTTGGTAATGTTGAAATATTCTGTACCGAAAGGCACAATCTCCGCTTTGGGATGGCCGATTAAAATAATTCCGCATTCTTTTGCCAAAGGATCAGGAGCATTGATTAAGCTGGGAGAATCATGATTACCGGAAATAGCAATTACAGGACGTTTTCCGTTCAGGGATAAACGTTTTAATGTTTTATAAAAAAGTTCAGCAGCCTCAACACCTGGATTAAAATTATCGAAAAGATCACCGGCAATGAGAACTAAATCAACATTTTGCTCATCGGCCATCTTAACAATTTCATTCATAACCAAAACCTGTTCTTCAAGTCTTGAAAAACGGTCGAGGCGCTTACCCAAATGCCAGTCGGCAGTGTGGAGGATTTTCATAATGTAAATTTGAGAATTAAAAAGAATATATGCAGCGTAATTTTCAAGTTGTTTCGCAGAGAATTATTTTGATGTTATTACAATGTAAAGATAGAGAATACTTCATTTTAAAAATTAAGGTTTCCCTTACTTCGGATCAAGACAATTATAGCTTATTGTCAGCTTCTCTTGCTTTGAAATCTTCCCGGATTTGTTTTAACCTTGCTTTTCTTTCAGCTTCTGCATTTTGTATTTTACGTTTTTTCTGATCAATTTTCTTTTTATTTTTCTTCCTGTTCGCTTCGTTGTTTTTGCTCATGTTTTTTTATGGGTAAGAAATAGCTTCTTCAAAAATAAGAAACAAAAAGGGAAGAAGAGGTGTAGATTTCCATATAAACTTATAATCAATTAATTTTGCAAAAAAAAGATGGAACAGTCCAAAGATCCTCTACACGGAAAAAGACTTGATGCTATCCTGGAAGAACTGGTAGAATATTATCAAGGTTTTGAAAGGTTGGGCGAGCAGATCAATATTAAATGTTTTACAGATAACCCCAGCATAAGTTCTTCCCTTAAATTTCTGCGGAAAACACCGTGGGCTAGAACAAAAGTCGAGAGCCTGTATCTCTTTATGCTAAGACAAAAAAAGAGAGACGAAAAGTAGAAAAAAATAAAGGCTGTAAAAAGAAGATCTCCATTTCTTTATGCCTTTCATAGCTTCCTTCTTCCAACCTCCAGCCTCCAGGCTCACTGAATCATTTCAAAAAGAGTATATTTGTATGATTAATCGTGAAAGAAAATCACGAAAAAAAGAAAAAATATGACAATCGAAAACAATCACGTTGTAGCTGTAAAGTATATACTTCATACGATCGAACCAGATGGAAGTAAGATTCTTGTAGAAGAAACAACAACAGAAAATCCACTTACATTTTTGTATGGTGTGGGAATGATGATTCCAAAATTTGAACAAAATATCTTAGGTTTAAAAGCTGGAGATAAAGCGGCTTTTGTAATTCAGCCTGAAGAAGCTTACGGTGAAAGACAGCCGGATGCTATTGCACAGTTACCAGTGGAAATGTTTAAAGAATCAGGACTTCCGCCTGTAGGAGCTATTTTACCTTTATCAGATAATCAGGGGAATAACTTCCAGGCTTTTGTAGTAGAAATTACTCCGGAAGTTGTAGTAGCAGACCTTAACCACCCGATGGCTGGAAAAGTATTAGATTTCGACGTGGAAGTTTTAAGCACTCGCCCTGCAACAGAAGAAGAGTTGGCGCATGGTCATGCTCACGGAATTGACGGAAACGAAGCTCACTAAAAATATAAATGCCCGATTTTTTCGGACATGTTTCAGATAAGAAAATGAGCCACAGATAATCCTGGGGCTCATTTTTATTGATAAGATTATAATAGGTATTGGTTGCTTGGCATTCCCCTCCATCGGAGTGGTGGCGAAAATTCAAAGAATTTTTAACGGGGTGGTTCTATACGCAAAGCATCACTACATTATATTTTCTCAATCCGTTTCCTCATCCAAAAACTCCCCGGAAACATAATACCAGCGTTCGTGCATCTTCTGAAAAACAGAAAACTCATGATGAACTTGCGGATGCCCGTCCTGATCGGTATAATAAGCCTTAAATTCTACATGGTTTAAAGCCGGAGTTCTGATGATTTCCAGTTTCGTCCATTGGTTGATCTCTCCCCATTCCTGCAGATCTTTTTTATTGTGGTATTTTCTTTTTCCCGGAAGAGTAGTTTCCATCAGGTATTCACCATTCGGAATGGCAAAAGCAGAAAATCTTGAGCGCATCAGAGCTTCAGCGGTAGGAGCATGTTTTTCTCCGGTATGATAAGGCTTGCAGCATTCTCCGTATGATTTTCCTGAACAGCATGGACAGTTCATATATTGTATTTTAAATTTTGAATGTAAAAGTAATGAATCTCGTTAGAAAGGAGTTCTGCCTATTTGAATTTTATAATGGAATTAATATGTTGAATTGTTATATATTCAATAGAAACGGGCTTTAGCCCGTTCAAAATAAATAAACAAAAATCCACCGGCTTTAGCCGAAACATAGAAAATTTATTTATCACAGATAGGTATAAAAAAGAAGCACTCTAATTAAAGAATGCTTCCCTTGATTTATTTAATAAACCCTCTGTTTCTCAATAAAGGTTTGATATCCGGATCGTGTCCTGTGAAATCTCTGAATGCCTGATTCAGATCTACAGAATTTCCTACGGAAAGAATATATTTTCTGAAACGGTCACCGTTTTCTCTGGTTAAACCACCGTTCTTACTGATCCATTCCCAAGCATCGTTATCCAATGTTTCAGACCACAAATACGCATAGTATCCTGCAGAATATCCACCTCCCCAGATGTGTGCAAAATAAGGCGTGTGATATCTTGGCGGAACCGTTGCCAAATTAAATCCATGGCTGGCTAGAGACTGCTTTTCAAAGTCTAAAACAGGAATGAACTGATTTTCATTGCTTACCGTATGCCAATCCATATCAAGTTCAGCAGCCGAAACCAATTCTGTAGTCATATAACCCTGATTGAATGTAGCTGCCTTTTTGATTTTATCTACCAAAGCCTGCGGAATAGGCTGCTTTGTTTCATAATGTACAGCATAATTCTTCAGAACAACCGGATCTAAAGCCCAGTGCTCATTAATCTGGGATGGGAATTCCACGAAGTCTCTCGGTACATTCGTTCCTGAAAGTGAAGGATATTTCTGACTGGCAAACATTCCGTGAATAGAGTGACCAAATTCATGGAAGATGGTTGACACATCATCATAACTGATTAATGAAGGTTTCCCCGGAGCCGGTTTCTGATAATTGTAGCAGTTAACGATTACAGGTTTTGTTCCCAGCAAATAAGACTGCTCAACAAAATTACTCATCCATGCACCACCGTTTTTAGAATCCCTTGTATAGAAATCCAGATAGTAAATGGCAATAGATTTTCCATCATGATCGAAAACTTCATACGTTACTACGTCCGGATGATAAACAGGAAGATCTGTTCTCTTTTTGAAAGTCAGCCCGTAGAATTTTTCAGCAGCGAAGAAAACTCCTTTTTCAAGAACGGTTGTAATCTCAAAATAAGGTTTAATTTCACTTTCATCAAGATCAAATTTGGCTTTTCTTACCTGTTCAGCATAGAAATTCCAGTCCCAGGGTTCTACTTTGAAACCTCCTTTTTGCTGATCAATAAGATCCTGGATATCTTTTGCTTCACGTCTTGCCGTTTCTACTGCCGGAGTAGCAATCTGGTTCATCAGTTTAGTAGCTGCTTCAGGTGTTTTTGCCATCTGATCCTGAAGTTTCCATTCAGCGAAGTTTTTCTTTCCTAAGATCTGTGCTTTCTTCAATCTTAGTTTGGCAAGCTGCTCTATCGTTGATCTTGTATCATTAGCATCTCCTTTCTCAGCTCTTGTCCATGAAGCTTTAAATAGCTTTTCTCTGGTCGCTCTGTTTTTTAAATTTTGTAAAAGAGGTTGCTGTGTTGTATTTTGTAGAGCCAGAAGATATTTTCCCGGTTGTCCTGCTGTTTTGGCATCAGCTGCTGCCGCTGCAATTTCATCAGCAGAAAGTCCGTCCAGTTCTTTGGCGTCTGAGAAGAAAACTCCACCCTGCTTTCTTGCTTCCAGTAATTTGTTGGCATATTGTGTAGAAAGAGAAGCCAGTTCCTGATTGAGCTGCTTTAATTTTTCTTTATCCGCTGCAGAAAGGTTAGCTCCCGCGATTTCAAAATTCTGCTTATAATATTGTAAAAGTCTTTTGCTTTCAGAATCCAGACCATCTTCTTTGATGGATTGTATTCTTTTGAAAAGATTTTCATTCAGGTACAGTTTATCGGAATGTGCAGCAAAAATAGGGGCATATTCTTCATCCAAAGCCTGTAAAGTAGGGTTGGTATTAGCACTGGTAAGATTTGAAAACACAATTTGTGCTCTTCTCAGTACTTCACCACTTTTTTCCAATGCAACGATGGTATTTTCAAAAGTAGGGGCAGCCGGATTGTTGGCAATTTTTATAATTTCAGCTTCATGTTGCTTTAAACCATAGTTAAAAGCAGGTTTGAAGTGTTCGTTTTTGATTTTGTCAAACTCCGGAGCTTCGTATTGAAGCTTGCTCTTCTTCATAAAAGGATTGGAAGCTAAAGAGGGATCAGGTGCAGGAAGCTCCTGTTGAATATCGGTCTGTTTCATTGTAGTACAAGATTGATTGAACGCCAAGGCAGAAATTAATAATACCGATGAAATATTCTTCATAAATATAGTTGTTATTAAAGCATAAAGATATTAAAAACTTGTATCATAGAACATATTTCGGCGGATGTATTTCTTTAAGCCCTTTGTGGTATTTGCAGTATTTTCAAATGTAATGTAATATTTTTTATAAATTAGTTGTTATTTAAATAAAGAAATCAATAAAAAAATTAACAAAAGGAATAAGCATGAAAACAAGTACTTTATTTATTTTTTCAGCCTTAGTGGCTTTAGCCTCATGTAATGATAAACATGAGAACAGAAACAGAGACAGGGAAGGAGACAAAAGTAATTGGGTAGAGAAAGTAGTGAGCAAAGAAAGCGGCCCGATACAGCATAAGGAATTTAATGGTGATTTTGATGAAATTCAGGTTTCACAGGCCATTGAAGCAGAAATTATAAAATCTGAAACTGAGAAAGTTGAAATCTCAGCCCCTCAAAGTATCATTGATGAAATTCTGGTGGAAAATGACGGCGGGAAACTGCATATTCATTATAAGCCGGGGATCAGAGTGATGAATATCAGCAAAGTGACAGCGAAGATTTATGCCAAAGACTTTAAGAAACTCCTTGCCGATTCAGCAGCAAGAATTATTGTAAAAGATAAATTTACCCAGGAGAAAACAGATATTGAAGCATCAAGTGCAGGAAGTATTTCCGGAGACCTTGAAGCTAATGATATGGATATCAATGTAAGCAGCAGCAGCAGTTTCGATGGTAAAATATGGGCGGTAAACCTTGATATCGAATCCTCATCAGGATCAACTCTTGATCTCTCCGGTAAAGCAAAAAAAGTAGACGTGAGTGCTTCTTCAGGGAGCAGCGTTTCTGCTAAAAATGTTATTGCTGATGACGTTGAAGCAGATGCTTCCAGTGGAGCAAGTATTCATATAAGTGCTGTTTCCAGTGTAAATGCCGGGGCATCATCTGGTGGAAGTGTGGATATCTCGAAAAAAGGAGAGCTTAAGAGTGTGATAAAAGACGAAAGCAGCGGTGGAAGCGTAAACATCCAGTAAATTAATCCTGAGACTCTTCCTCATCTTCTTCATCTGCGGATGAGGATCCTTCCCAGTTTTTATTATCGAAATTAAGATTATCATAAGCCAATAAATCCTCCTCACGCTGGAGGATTTCTTTTGTGGTAAACAGAGTGATATCTTCATTATTCTCCTTCATTTTTGCCAGCTTCCGGATTGACGCTTTATCAATGGCCATAAACCTTTGGCCAAGACGTCTTGCAGCATATTTTCTCATTCCCGTTTCATGAAGTACATCCACAGCCATATCCACAGCCGTTCCTAATGTTTCACGATAAATGTGATTGACTCCGCTGTTCAGATAATCATAAGCATCAATCCTGTTTTTAGCTCTTACAAAAATTTTGACGTTAGGATAATGTTCACGGACAAGTTCTGCTATGAACTTATTATCGTCCGGATCATCAAGGCATAAAACCAGAATCTCAGCATCTTCAATTCCTGCCGCTCTTAAAATAGGAATCCTCGTTGCATCACCATAATACACTTTAAAACCATAGCTTCTAAGCAGTTTCACACGGTCAGAATCACGATCCAGAACGGTAGCGGGTATTTTATTGGCTTTTAAAAGACGTCCCACGGTACTTCCAAAATGCCCGAAACCTACGATAATGATTTTCTTTTGAGCAACATCGCTGTCGAGAATATTATAATCATGTTCTTCCTCGGGAATTTCTTTAATGAATTTCGGAGTGATAAATTTATCATTGATGATGAGAAGAATAGGAGTGATACACATGGTAATTGCCGTAACAGCCATCATCTGTGCATTCATCTCCGGTCCTAAAAGATAAAGATCCGATGCATAATTAAGCAGTACAAATGCAAATTCTCCAACCTGAGAAAGGGCAAATGCATAAAAAAGACTTTGGGGAGTATCTATCCTGAAGAATTTTCCAATGGTGTATAAAACAACGAATTTTACAGCCAGCACGGCAAAAACAGTACTGAAGATAAATAAGGGATCTTGCTGGATAATATTAAAATTAATGGTAGACCCTACACTCACAAAGAAAACAGCTAAAAGCAAGCCTTTGAACGGATCAATCTGTGCTTCCAGCTCATGACGGAATTCACTGTTGGCAAGCATTACCCCTGCAAGGAAAGCTCCTAATGCCGGAGAAAGACCAATCACAACCATCAGCTCCGAAACTCCAATAACCAGAAATAACGAAGAAGCAGTCAATAGTTCTGACATTCCCGATTTTGAAACATAGCGCAGAAAAGGAACAAATACATATCTGCCGAGTAAAATCAATAATGCTACCCCGAAAATAACCGTTCCGGCCTGAAGCCATTCGGGTAGTTTTTGAATCAGAATCTGAATTTCATTGTCATGATGTTTGGCTTTATAATTAGCCAGAATAGGTAATATCGCCAAAATAGGAATTACTGAAATATCCTGAAACAGAAGCGTGGAAAATGAAGCCTCTCCCGCGGTGGTTTTGAGATTATTTTTTTCCTGTAAAGTCTGCAGAACAATAGCTGTAGAAGACAGCGCAAAGCACATAGCAATGGCAATCGCTTTGTCTACTCTCCAGCCTACGCTTGTGAATACCAGGAAAAGCAGAAGAATGGTAAGGGCCATCTGAGAAAGTCCAAGACCCATTATTTTCTTTCGCATTTCCCAGAACTTCCGGGGCTCCAGTTCCAGACCTACCAAAAATAAAAGCATGATCACTCCAAACTCGCTGGCATGCATAATATCGTTGACATTGTTTCCTGTAAGTTTAAGAACATAAGGGCCTATGATAATTCCTCCTAAAATATAACCGATAACAGAACTCAACCCTAATTTCCTTGCCAATGGAACCATGATAATGGCTACACCCAGGAAAATTAATGTGTTCATCGCTAAGCTGGATTCCATATGCTATTGATTGAGTAGTTCTGTAAATTCTTTTTTATGTAAAATAATTTCTTTTTTAGAGAGCTTGTTGGCTTCGTATACAATTTTGATATGTTTGATATCTGCTTTGAAAACTTTTAATGAAACAATAAGTCCGCTGATGAGTTCATCTATGGTATATTGATAAGTTCCGGTTTTGCTGAAAGATCTTTCTTTTCCACCGGTGGTTACCAGAATATAGACTTCTTTTCCTTCGAGTGGATTATGTTCACCCTCTTTCAGCCAGTCTCTGTCGAAAACTTCATCAATCCATAATCTGAGAAGAGGAGGCATTCCGAACCATATCAGGGGAAACTGGAAGATAAAACGTTCATAGTTTTTAAGGCGTTTTCTTTCCCGGAAAGCTGCGATATGAAAGTCAGGATATTCTTCGTAAAGATCTCTCAGGGTATAATGCTGGTGGCGAACGTAGAAATTGATGAGCTCTACATTCGAATTGGAGTGCTCCAGATAAGGGTGTGCAAATACTACCAGCGTCTTCTTCATAATCCTGTTTTCAGTAAATATAGTGAAAAAATATTGAATAAAAGGTGGTTTTTATGAGGTTTTATTAACTTTTTAACAGCTAAATATCAATTTAACATTAATAAAAGTTAAAAAAAGAGGTTTATTTTGTTTTCTTTAATATTTGATATCGCTAATTTTGGAATTATTTAAAACGCAAACTTCGCAAAGATTTTCTAAGATAATAGAGAATATTTTTCGTTCGCAAAGGCGTTTCACTTAGCAAAGATATTGTACTGCTGTGATTTTATCCATTGATTAATATGCATAAAGTTTGTCATTCCATAGGAATCTAAACTATTATATTTAAGCCGAGATTCTACGGAATGACAAACCTTGTGGAAATTTATTCCAGATATTTTATTTAGATTAGAATAATGAAGATATAAATTCAAATAAAATTCTAATGACAAACACAATTAGAAATAAGAATATAAATGCTCCTAAGGCTTCATTTGGATGATTGTTTTTATTGTTTTTCATTTAAACAAATATTTACCAACCTCCGGATGCGCCTCCGCCACCAAAGCTTCCGCCACCACCGAAGCCTCCGAATCCACCTCCGCCGCCGGAACTTCCACCGCCAAAGCCACCTCCTCCGAAGCTGCCCGGGAACGGGAAGAATCCGCCGGGATAATTTCTGCGTCCTCTTCTGGTAATAATCACATCATCATCGTCGTCATTATTTCCACCACGTCCGCCACCTCTGTTACCAAACAGGATAGCAATGATGATGAAAATAATAAAAGCAATGATAAGAACTTTAAAGGCACTTCCATTACCGGAAGGAGCTGTTGTGGCTACAGGTTTGAATTTTCCCTCAACAGCCTCCATAATCGCTGAGGTTCCACCATTGATCCCTTCATACCAAAGTCCTTTTTTGAAATTTGGGGTGACGATGTAATCTAAGATCTGTCCAGCTACAGAAGCGGTAAGGTATTGCTCTACGGCACGCCCCTGTTGGATAGACATCGTTCTGTCTTCTGTTGCGATAAGGAAAACCACTCCGTTGTCTACCCCTTTTTTTCCGATTTTCCATTTTTCACCAAACATGGTGGCGAGAAAATTTACATCTTCTCCTTTGGTAGAGCGGATGATCACCACTTCAATTTCCGTTGAGGTAGAATCTGCAAACTTGATCAGTTTATGATTAAGTGCATCTTTTTCCTGCTGGGAAAGCAATCCGGCTTCATCAAAAACAGGATACAGCACCGCAGGTTTTTCAGGAATGGTGTATTGTGCTGATACAAAAGTGTAAAAGCAGAGCAGTAAAAATGAAAATACTATTTTAAGAGAACGTAATTTCATTTGGAAGTTGGTTTGGGTTTTCTCCTTCCACAGGAAAATGTTTTTTGAGTTCAAGTCCTGTTTCCAGGATAGCACTTTTCAGAGCCTGATAATAATTTCCTTTGGCAAATTCAGCAGTGATATAATCGTGAAGATGATCCCAGTAAGACTGTTTTACTTTTTCATGAATCCCGGTATCTCCAATGATGGTAAGATATTTTTGTTCGAAGTTGACATGAAAAAGCACCGCATTTCTGTCGGCTGTCTTATCCATAGCCAGTTTTTTAAAAACTTCAAATGCAGTCTTGGCATCACGGTTTTCCGTATTGGAATCAATATGCACTCTGATCTCTCCCGTAGAATGATCTTCCGCAGACTGAATCGCTTCCACAAGGGAAGCGATCTGTTGATTTGTAAGGAAATTACCCATTATTATTTGAATACTTCAGGGGCTTTCTGAGCGCCTGCGTCAGCTTTGAAATAAGGTTTTTCTTTGAAGTTGGTGAAATTCGCCAGAATATTATTCGGGAAAGTCTTGATGGAAGTATTATAATCCTTTGCAGCATCATTATAGTAAACCGTTTCAGTTCTGATACTGTTTTCAATAGCAGTGTATTCTCTCTGGAAGTTGATATACTGCTGGTCTGCTTTCAGGTTAGGATAAGATTCCACCACGGCCATCAATCTGCTTAATGCACCCGATAATTCTCCTTGTGCTGCCTGGAATTTAGCCAGATCAGCTTCGGTCATATTCGTAGGATCAATATTGATAGAAGTCGCTTTGGAACGGGCTTCCACAACTTGAGTTAAAGTTTCCTGCTCAAATTTTGAATACGATTTTACGGTTCTTTCCAGGTTAGGAATAAGGTTGGCTCTTTTCTGATAGACAGTCTCTACATTAGACCATTTTGCATTTACTGTCTGTTCTTTGTTGACAAAACTGTTATATCCGCTTTTTCCCCAGAAGAATAGAATTGCAACAATAATAAGAAGGGCAATACCAATGGTTCCTGCGCCCAGACATCCTTTATTTTTCATAGTTTATTTTTTTAAATTTTTTGTGCTAACCAAATATACAAATTATGTGCTAATTTTGTAAAAAATTATTTGAATGACAACAATAGTGGTGGCAATGGGAGAGAAAAATGAAATTGGTTTTGAAAACCAGTTGCTTTGGCATCTTCCCAAAGATTTGAAACATTTTAAAGAGATTACTTCAGGGCATCCGGTTATTATGGGAAGAAAAACATACGAAAGTATTGGGAAAGCCCTTCCAAACCGTACCAACATTGTTGTGTCAAGAAAGAAAGACTGGTTTGAAGAAGGAATTCTTATTGTAGGAAGCATCAAAGAAGCATTGAAATTTGCTAAGAAGATTGATGAAGAAGTTTTTGTTATTGGTGGCGGAAATATCTACGAACAGACCATGAATGTTGTAGACAGACTAGAAGTGACTTTGGTGAAAGCAGATCTTCAGGCTGATACATTCTTTCCGAAAATAGATCCGAAAATCTGGAAAATGACCAACGAAATCTGCCATGAGAAAGATGAAAAGAACGGTTATGATTTCTGTTTCCAGACGTTTGAAAAAATTAAGAGCGAATAGTTATAGGAATTCTAACCTCTAACTTCTAGCTTCTAATCTCTAATTTATTTATCTTTGCACTTCTAAAATTTAATAATGAATAAATACATAAAAATTGCAGTAGCAGCACTTCTTATCCTGTTAGGACTTTATATGATGATTTTCACAAGAAATCTGGGATGGGGTATTGTTGTTTTTCTTTTGGCTGCATTTCCCATCTTGCTATTCTTTAAAAATGAATATATCCTTTTGGCATTCTGGCAATTAAGAAAGCAGAATATGGAGAAAGCCGGAGAATGGTTATCTAAAATTACAGATTATAAAACTCAGCTTCATAAGACTCAATACGGATATTTCCACTATTTATCAGGATTGACACAAGCTCAGGATCACCCTGCGAAAGTAGAGCCTTTCATGAAAAAAGCATTGGAATATGGTTTGAATATGAAACACGACAGAGCAATGGCTACTTTAAATCTTGCTGCTGCAGCTATTTCTAAAGGAAGAAAGCAGGAAGGGCAGAAGTTACTTGAGGAAGCAAAAAGACTGGACAGCGCGGGAATGATGACGGATCAGATTAAAATGATGAAAGAGCAGCTGAAAATGCCAACCATGCAGAAGCATATGCATAACCCGAATATGAGAAACAGAGGAAAATTCTTCTAGTCTCCTAACATATACTATAAAAGTCCTGAGTTTTTCAGGACTTTTTGTTTTTATCCTTCTTGTTGTCCGATTTATTTAAAAATAATTAACAGGTCGCTCCTCCGGAGCTATGACTTTAAAATAATTACGTTCTATTAACAGCTAGCTCCCACTGGAGCTGGATTTGATTCTGTCGATCTACTGTTAGCAGAAAAAAATGAAGCCTCCGTAAAATAAAGCTCCGGTGGGGTGGTCTGTTAATTCATACCATCAATATTGATATTGTCAATATATTTAAACTTTTATTGGACAGTAATGATCTTTAAATTACATTTCTGAATTATTATGATCATAGCCGTAAAATTTAGGTATCTGCCAGTGGTATTTTACAGCAAATGTTCGAATGGCAACGATCAGTAAAATAGTGAAGATCTGTATGAAAGTATAAGAAAGTGTAGTGTATCTGGTCATCAGTAAAAATGCTGCTCCTCCCACGATACATGCCGTAGCATAAATTTCCTTTCTGAAAATCAATGGAATCCTGTTGAGCAATATATCCCGTATAATCCCTCCAAAACAGCCGGTGATGGTTCCTAATGCAATACAGATCATGGGATGAATTCCTGCATTCAGTCCTTTCTGAACTCCGATGATCGTAAATAATCCAAGTCCGAAGCTGTCGAAAATAAATAAGGTTACTTTAAAGTTTTTCTCAAGAGATTTGAAGACCATTGAAAAAATACTCGTCACCAGAATCAGGGTACACATCAGAATATCATGCATCCAGAATACAGGGATATCCAGTAACAGGTCTCTTACAGTTCCTCCTCCTACGGAGGTTACAAATGCAATAATAAGCACCCCGAACGGATCAAGCCGTTTCTGCATTGCTGCAAAACTTCCGGACATGGAAAAGGCAATGGTCCCCAGGACTTCTATTGCAAAATTGAACTGTTCGTGCATATATAATTATAAATGATTGTTGATAAATGATAATTGATGAATGATTTCTGCTTAAGCAAATTCTTGGCCATTATATCAATTATCATTTATCGCTCATCAATTATATTTTTTTATCGCTCCACTCTCACGGATTCAGGAACCAATAGTTCGTATTCCCCTCCATGGTTAAGGATCTCTCTTACTATACTGCTGCTGATGAAAGATTTTCCTGAAGAAGTTAGTAAGAATACGGTTTCCAGTTTTTTGTGGGCTAAAGTTCTGTTGGTATGGGCAATTGCTTTTTCAAACTCGAAATCAGCCGGGTTTCTCAGGCCTCTGATGATGTATTGTGCGTTTTTTTCAAAACAGTAATCAACGGTAAGTCCTTCAAAATAATCTACTTCCACATTGGGGAATTCTGCTACAGAGTTCTGGATAAATTCCATTCTTTTTTCAAGAGGGAACATATATTTTTTCTGAGAATTTTGCCCTATAGCAATGATTAATTTATCAAATAGCGGTGCCGCTCTTTCTATAATGTCGTAATGTCCTAGTGTAATCGGGTCAAAAGACCCAGGGAAAACAGCAATTTTCATGTTGTACGAGTTATGATTTTGAGTAGTGAATTATTTGTTAAAAGTGTATTCAATCTCTACTTCTAACCTCTAATTTCTAACTTCTATTTATTTATTAAGTGCTTTTTCAACTTCATTTCCACAAAGATCCATGATGGAAATTCCATAATGCCTTGCCTGTTGAGGAAGAATACTTGCAGGAGAGAATCCTGGGTTGGTATTCATTTCAAGCATATAAGGAATTCCGTTCATCAGAATGTATTCACTTCTCGAAAAACCACTCATTCCTAATGAATTATAAGCTTTTTTAGCAATTTCTTCCACTCTTTTTGTGGTTTCCTCATCAATTCTTGCCGGTGTAATTTCTTCAGAAGCACCTTCATATTTTGCCTCGTAATCGAAGAATTCATTGGTAGGAACAATTTCTGTGATTCCCAGAACAATGGTTTCTCCTTTAAAATCAATAACGCCTACGGAAACTTCCATTCCATCCAGGAAACTTTCGATCAGGATTTCGTCATCTTCCTTGAATGCAATTTCAGTGGCAGCAATAAGTTCTGATTTTTCTTTTACTTTTGAAATTCCCAGAGAAGAACCTGACTGGTTAGGTTTTACGAATAGTGGGAGATTCAATTCTGCTACAATTTTATCCACATTGATGTCTTCCCCTTTTCTTAAATAAATACTTTTAGCAGAAGGAATTCCGTATTTTGATAATACGGCAAGAGTGTCTTTTTTATTGAAAGTAAGAGCACTCTGATAAAAATCGCAGCCTGTATATTTTTGCCCAATGGCATCCCAGTATGCCTGAAGAATTCCGTTTTCTCCCGGGGTTCCGTGGATGATATTGAAACAAACATCAAATTTTAAGTTTTCACCATTATCTAAAGTCACAGAAAAATCTCCTTTGTTGATGGCATATTTTGTGTCATTTTCCCCTAAAAAATACCATTCATCTTTAAGGACTACTACCTTATATACATCATAGAGATTTCTGTCCAGAGAATCATAAATCAATTGTCCGCTTTTTAAGGAAACAACATATTCATCGGAATAGCCTCCCATTACTACGGCAACACTTTTTTTATTCATAACCATATAGTATCAATTAAGGCAAATTTAATCATTTTATGCAATGCAATATGGGAAATCGGCAAATTTTAAAATCAAAAATGAATTGTGTTAAATAAAAAGTCCATTCTAAAATTATTAGCTATATTTGCGGTTATAATTAAAGTATTTTTAAGTATGCTTAAATCACTTTTCAATTGGAAAGTTTTACTGAATTTAGTAGTAGCCATCGGTGTTTTCGTGGGGCTTGTATGGCTTACATTTCGCTGGTTGGAGTACCATACTAATCACGGTCAGGAAATTCCTGTTCCCAATATTGTAAATAAATCGGTGCATGATGCCGTTAAAATATTAGATGATACAGGGCTGGAATATGAAGTAGACAGTGCCAATTATGATCCTAAATACAGACCATTCCAGGTATTGCAGGTATATCCTGCGCCAGGTTCCCGTGTAAAAGACGGAAGAACGGTAACGCTAAAAGTAAATCCGAGAACATGGGCTCCTATTGCGGTGCCGAATGTGATCAATAAATATTCAGGACTGGCATTCCAGAGATTGGATCAGGTAGGCCTTAAAATCGGAGATACGATTTATGAGCCTAGTATTCAGAAAGATGCTCTTTTAAGAATATTATATAAAGGAAATGCGGTAAATCCGGGTACCCGTTTACCAAGATTCTCTACGATTGATGTGGTAGTAGGATCCGGGCCGATGAGAAATATCTCGATTCCTAATGTTGTAGGACTTACAGTAAAAGAAGCAAGAGCTGTCATTACCAAAAGTATGTTTGAAGTAGGATTGGTAGAGCATGAAGATGGAGGTAAAGATGAGTCTGATATTATCTATTATCAGGATCCTGCTTCCGGTGATGTTCGTGATCAGGGAATGCAGATCGATCTTTGGGCAAGTAAGAGGACTCCTGCCGAATTAAGAGCTAAGGTAGAGCAGCTGAATTCTATCTATCGTATGAAAGTAGATACTTCACTTCCTCCGGTACGATATGAAGAAGTACATAGTGAGCCAAGTTATGAAGCTCCGGTAGTACCAGCTCCTAGAAGAGAAACTCCAAAAGCTGAAGTACCGAAAACTGAGACTCCAAAACCTCAGACTACCGCTTCTAAACCTGCAGCCCAAAGTACAGAGAAGCCTAAGACTTCTACTACTACTTCCACAGCAGGAAGTACAGCCAAGCCGGCTGCAACAACCACTCAGCAGCCTTCACAAAAGCCGAAAGCTAAGAAGGTTGTCGTAGAATAAAATCAGATTAATATCAAAAATACAGGCTTCAACTGCAAAATGTTGAGGCCTTTTGTGTAAAAAATATAAAACAATGTCAGATAACGAAGATTTTTTAGATGAAGAATTATTAGATTCCAACAGTATCGAAAACATCGATATTGATGAGGAAAATAAAGGTTTATATGAACATCTTAATATCACTGTTGACAGTAAACAGGAACCATTAAGAATTGATAAGTTCCTTTTAATATACAGACAGAATTCTTCAAGGAATAAAATTTCACAGACCTGCAGAGCCGGAAATGTTATCGTGAACGGAACTGCGGTGAAACAGAATTACCGTGTGAAACCGGGAGATCAGATTTCAGTTTTGCTTACGCACCCTCCAAGAGAAAATGTCATTATTCCACAGGATATTCCGGTGAATATTGTTTATGAAGATGATGATCTTGTAGTAGTAGATAAAGAAGCAGGAATGGTAGTGCACCCCGGATTCGGAAACTGGGACGGAACATTGGTGAATGCGCTTGCTTTCCATTTTGAAAAGAACGGAGAAAAATCCGATCTTGACAGAGTAGGGCTTGTACACAGGATTGATAAAGATACCTCAGGACTGTTGGTGATTGCCAAGAATGAATATGCATTGAGTTTCCTTGCCAAACAGTTCTTTAACAGAACTACAAAGAGACTGTACTGGGCTTTTGTGTGGGGAAATATGCAGGATGATGAGGGAACCATCAGAGGCCACATCGGAAGACATCCTAAAAACAGAATGCAGATGTCCGTTTATGAAGACGGCAGTCAGGGGAAACACGCTGTGACCCATTATAAAGTCCTTGAGAGATTCAAATATATGACCTGGGTAGAATGTAAGCTGGAAACGGGTAGAACCCATCAGATCAGAGCGCATTTCAGACATATTGGCCATACTTTGTTTAATGATGAAAGATATGAAGGACATACACCTTTGAGAGGGGTAAATCTTCCCAAATACAAGCAATTTATTAAAAATGTTTTTGAAATTTTGCCAAGACATGCCCTTCATGCCCATACCCTTGGATTTATACACCCAACGACAAAGAAGGAATTATATTTTGAGAGCCCAATGCCCAAAGATATGGCGGATGCTGTAAAAAAATGGAGAAATTATTTGGAAAACTAAAAATATATTGAGATTTTTTTTATATTTGTTGAATTGAAATCAAGATTTGTTATGAGAAAACTATATGCTATCGTATGTTTAGCTCTTTTGTCAAATGCATACAAAGCACAAGAATCACTACCATACTATCAGCAATATCTTTTGGATGGTGAGTTCCTGTTCAACCCAGCTCAATACGGAAAAACAGATTACGTACAGCTCAACGCCAATTATCAACAACAATTTTCAAAATTCAGTAATTCTCCGAATGTACAGTCAATCGGGATCAATGCGAATATCTTTGATAGAGTAGGTGCTGGTATTTCCGTGTTCAGAGACAGTAACGGACCGATCTCTGCAGGTGGTATCACGGCTGGTGCTTCATATTTTATTCCGCTAAGTAGTGAAGGAGACAGAAAAGACCAGTTCTCTTTCGGTACAAGTGTTAACTTCTATAACATGAATTTTGATTATTCAAAAATCAATACTGAAGAAGGAGGAGACCCATTATTGAGAGGTGAAGAAAGCAACATCTTTATGGTGTATGCCAACTTCGGTTTGGCCGCTACCTACAGAGGATTATTCGGGGGTGTTTCCGTAAATGATATCGCATTGAGTAATGATGCCTCTATCGTAAACAACTACGAGCCTTCTCCAATTAAATTCTTCTTAAATTTAGGATACAACTGGAACATTGCTGATAATATTACCATTGCACCGTCAGCATTGATCAACCTTAACACAAATTCAACAAGAATGATCGACTGGAACCTGATGGCGACATTCTCTAACGATATCAACGCATTCTCTTTCGGGGTAAGCTACAGAACGGTTCAGAACAGATTTGACAATCAGGACCTGAGTATCTCTCCAATTGTAAAAGTAAGATTCAACAAATTCATGATCGGAGCTACTTATAACCTTGGATTATCTGATATCCAGAGCTATGGTGGAAACAGCTTCATGATCGGTCTTGGATATAACTTCGACAACTTTATTAATGCTAGAGGATTTAGATACTAATTAATTTAATTTAAATAAATTTGAGCTCTGAAATTTTTCAGAGCTTTTTTTTATGATATATATTCACATCCCGTTCTGTAAACAAAAATGCAGTTACTGCAACTTTCACTTTTCAACATCCCTGAATTTCAAGGATGAAATGCTTCGTGCCATGAAAACTGAAATACTGCTGAGAAAAGATGAATTGCAGAACAAAAACCTGAAATCCCTGTATTTCGGAGGAGGGACTCCTTCTATTCTTTCTGTGGATGAAATTAATTCTTTAATAGACGAAGTATTACGGTATTTCAGTTTTGAAAAAGATATAGAAGTTACTCTGGAATCCAATCCCGATGATTTAGATAAAAATTTTTTAAAACAGCTTGCCGGAACGCCTGTAAACAGATTGTCCATTGGCACACAAAGCTTTTTTGAAGAAGATCTGAAACTGATGAACAGGGCTCACAGTGCTTCAGAAGCAGAAAGCTCTATCAAACGGGCTCAGGATTCCGGTTTTGAAAATCTGAGTATTGATCTGATCTATGGTTCGCCCACATCCAATCTTGAAATCTGGAAAGAAAACCTGAATAAGACAATTGCTTTAGAAGTTCCTCATATTTCATCTTATGCATTAACTGTTGAGCCCAAAACAGCTTTAGAAAACTGGATCTCCAAAGGGAAAGTAAAAAGTCCCCGGGAAGAAGAGCAAAACAGGGAATTCTATTATCTATCTGACTTTTTAAAAGATCATGGTTTTGAACATTATGAAGTTTCCAATTTTGCCAAACCTGGTTTTTACTCACGGCACAATTCTGCTTACTGGAAATACAATGAATATCTTGGAATAGGACCTTCAGCACATTCGTATAACGGATTCGATGTCCGAAGCTGGAATGTGGCTAATAATCAGCAGTACATTAAAAAACTGAATGATAAACTTCTTGCCAAAGAAGAAGAAATTCTTTCCCAGGAAGATCAGTTTAATGAAATGATTATGATTGGTTTACGAACTATCTGGGGAGTAGATCTTGAAAGTTTAAAAAATAAATTTTCAGAGAGATTATTGGAACATTTTCATAGAGAAATCAAAGCTAAAATGGAGGAAGGTATTTTAATCATTGAGAATGAACATTTAAAAATTCCTGAAAAACATTGGTTTATGGCAGACGGAATTGCTTCAGATTTGTTTATTGTATAATGTTTGTATGTATACAGCATGCCATAAAATTCACTATTTTTGTATAAAATTTCAACTCATTTGAAAACGAAAAAACAAGATTATTCACATCTTTCACCCAACCAGCCTATCGGAATTTTCGACAGCGGAGTAGGAGGTCTTACCGTTGCCAAAGAAATCAAAAGACTTCTTCCTAATGAAGATCTGATCTATTTTGGAGATACAAAGCACCTTCCTTACGGAGAAAAATCCAAAGATGCGATTATTGAATATTCTACAAAGATCACCAATTTCCTGCTTGAGCAGAACTGTAAAGCGATTGTAATTGCCTGTAATACGGCAACGGCTAATGCTTTGAATGAAGTGATGCAGTCCGTTGCAGGAAAAGTTCCTGTCATAGACGTTATTAATCCTGTGGCCGAAAAAGTGTCATACGAAATCCATAATAATGTAGGCGTAATTGCTACCAAAGCAACCGTAAATTCAGGACTCTACAAAAAGAGTATCCGAAAGCATAATAAATGGATCAAAGTAGACGAACTGGCAACACCATTATTGGTTCCTGCTATTGAAGAAGGGTTTAAAAACCATCCCATCACCCATGCTATTATTTATAATTATTTAAGTAATAATAAATTAAAAAATATTGAAACTCTGATTCTTGGCTGTACGCATTATCCTCTTTTAATTGATGAGATTAAACAGTATTATGGAAACAGAGTCCGTGTCATTGACTCTCCGAATATTGTAGCCAATCATCTGAAGATCATTCTTGATAAGTATAATCTTTTACATGATCATAACTCAAAGCCTAATTATCATTTCTATCTTTCGGATATTACCAAGAATTTTGAGAAAATTTCAAAGAAGTTCTTCGGAAAATCCATTGACTTAGAATTGAAAGTATTATAATTAAAAAGTCTGCCTCATATTGAAGCAGACTTTTTAATTTGTATTCTTTGTGGAATAATTAGTGAAATTTGTGTTTAAAATTACGCTTCCACAATTACTTTTTCAGCGGTCAGTCTTTTCTTAGGATTAAATTTAGGCTGGTTTGCATCTGCTTCATCTCTTTCCCCGATGGCTACAGCAAATAGAGTTTCGTATTTTTCATTGTTCAGGATCGCATCATAACCTTCAGTTTCAATTCCTTCCATCGGAGTGGAATCTATTCCCATCGCTGCACAGGCAGATAAAAGAACTCCTAATGATAAATATACCTGATGTCCAAGCCATGATTTTATAGCCTCTTCTCCTTTAGGTTTTACCATCGTTCGGTAATAATTAACAGGGCCTTCCGGAAGGTTTTCCTCTATTTGTTTTTCAAAGTTTTCTATATTTTTTATCACCTGAAATACAATGATGTGGCTGCTGTCCAACACTTTTTCTTTATTAAAATAAGATTTGTCCCCCAATTGCTTCTTCAGTTCAGGATCATTTACGAAAATAAAATTCCATGGCTGGCTGTTAATAGATGACGGGCTTAAATTTAAAATCTCCTGAAGTGCTGCAATTTGCTCTTCACTGATTTTTCCCTGTGGGTTATACTTTTTTACAGTATACCTGTTTTTCATTTGGTCTAAAAAGTTCATAATTTTATACTATCATTTTTATAGTTACAAAATTAATTTAAGTTTCCTAACTTTGCAATAACGGTAAAAAATGATAGTATAAAAATGTATACAATAGATAATAAATCGTATCCCTGCTGTACCAGCGTCACAATGAAATTTATAGGAGGGAAATGGAAAGCAGTAATTTTACATCACCTTATTGGCGGTGCTAAGCGTTATAACGAGATAAGAAAGTCTATTCCTACCATTACGGAAAGAACATTGAGTTTGCAGCTAAAACAGCTTGAAGAAGACGGAATTGTGGACAGGAAAGTTTTTACGGAAAAACCTCCTTTAGTGGTGGAATATGAATTAACAGACTTTGGAAGAACTTTATTGCCTGTTCTGGAAGCGATAACAAAATGGGGTGAAGAGTCTCCTGTCATCTCAAAAAAAATAATCAGGAATTAAAGTTCCTGATTATCTTCTTTATTCGGTTCAAAAAAACTGAAACTTACGTTTCCGTATTTTCGGGTATCTGTTAAATTCGGATGGTCAAATTTCATACGGCTTTGGTGTTCTACAATAAGGACTCCGTTTTCTTTCAGGTATTTATTGTTTAAAACTAAAGAAATCAGTTCGTGATACTTTTTTTCTTCCATTTCAAAAGGAGCATCAGAAAAAACAATCTCAAATGATTTTTTATTTCTGAATTTCTTAAGCCAGTCGAAGACATCTCCTCTCTGTACATTGATCTGAAGTGCCATATCAAGCTCAGAAGCCGTACTGTTGATAAATGCCGTATGCTTTGGGTTCATTTCCACGGAAGTTATATTCTGGCATCCTCTGGAAGCAAATTCCAGGGTAATAGAGCCAATTCCTGCAAAAAGATCAAGCACGGAAATCGACTGCATATCGTATTTGTTTTCCAGAATGCTGAATAAAGCCTCTTTCGCAAAATCGGTAGTGGGTCTTACTTCAAAGTTTTTCGGAGCGGCAATTTTCTTGGCTTTCCATTTGCCTGATATGATTCTGAACATATTGTTGTTAGGGTTTAGGTAGTAGATTATAGGAGGCAGGTGAATGTGTTTTAATGGCTGTTACCTGCAGCCTGCAACCTAATTAAGTATAAAATTTTTGTTAGGAATATTGTCAAAAACAATTTTCAGGTTTTTAACAAATTTCTGAAGTTCGGAAATGAACGTTTCATTTTCCGTAGTTTCTCCATAAGCATAAAAGCTGGTTTCATTGATTCCGAAACCGATCTTGCTTAATGTAAACATAATAAAGTAAAGAAAATCAACTTCTGAGTTGACATCCAGGTTATTATAAAGAATGATTTTCTTATTATCGATCGCAAAAAATTCACACTGGTTATGGTACAGATTAATATGAATTTCCTTACTGGTTTTATTATTGATCGAACTTAGAAACTTTTCCCCGGAGAAGTTAAAATGAACCGGTAAGGCCAGCTCTTTTATTTTCTTATAATAGTTTTTCGGGAAAGTATAATAAAACTGAATATTGAATTTTTTGTTGATCGAAAGCATCAGCTCTTCTTTTTCTCTGTCAGTCGGAGCGTTGAAAGCAATCAGATCAAATCCTGCTTCATGCTCAGAAAAACCTTCCGGCATCAGGGTAAAATGATTCAATGCTGAAATCACATGGATCTCGTCGTAGCGCTGCTTAATAAGAACTTCGTCCAGCTTTTGGTCAATAAGATTGGCTGGTGTCTCTTCAGTAACGAAATAAGACTTTTCCTCCAGAATGTTTTTGTTTTTAACAATCTGGCAGATCAATCCGTCTTTGGTAAAAAGTAAATTAAGTACGTTCATATTTCAATTCCTGCAAATTTAGTGAAATTCTACCATTACCGCACCCGATTGATGGTGAAGTATTTCCTTATTATAAAAATCAATATTGACCTGGCTTTCCAATACGTCCCGAACCATCCTCTGTAAAGTACCGTCACCAATACCGTGAACAATTTCCAGTCTCTTCAGGTTGTTTTTTCTGCAAAACTCAATCACTTCAATCAGTTTTTCCTTTTGTATAAACAATCTTTCAAAGCTGTCATAGTCATTGGGATTCTTTACCAAATTATGAAAATGCAGGTCTAAAACCAAATGATTTTTCTGATGTTTCTTGGAAATGATTTTTTTAGGTTCTGCTTTTCTTACAACTCTGATATTTTCATAGAGATCAGCATCTTTTGGAACCAGTTTTTCTTTGGGATATTGATGGGTAAATCCATATTCATCTTTAAAAACAACAATATTTCCCTTCACGGAAGTAATTACCCCGCTTAAATCCTCATCTACTACCGAAACCTTATCGCCGATCTTCATAATTTTTAAAGGTTTGTATGAACCAATATTTGTGCAAAGGTAGAAAGTAAAATGGATGAACACAAACTCCTTACTCCCAATCCCCCTAAATTCTCAAAACGCTCACACTCTCCAACCCTAAAACTCTCCAACCCTCTCACTCTTCAGACTCTAGGTCCCAGTTCAATTACTTCAAGATCTCTGATTTCTTCACCATCCACCACAAAGCGCATCATTGTTCTCACTTTATGCCAGCCCTGTTTACCACAGGCTCCGGGATTCAGATGGAGGAGATTGTTTTTCTCATCATACATCGCTTTTAAAATATGAGAGTGGCCTGAAATAAACAATTTCGGAGCCTTTTCTGCCATTTCTTTTTTAGTAAGTGGTGTATATTTTCCCGGATACCCTCCGATGTGAATCATCAGAACTTCCAGTTTTTCACAAAAGAAACGGTTCACTTCCGGAAATTCAGCCTGGATTTTGGCATTATCAATGTTTCCGTAAACGCCCTTCAGAGGTTTTATTTTTTCCAGCTGTTCAATGACATCCAGACTTCCGAAATCTCCGCAATGCCATACTTCGTCAGCCTGAGAAGCATATTCCAGGATACGGTCATCAATATAAGAATGGGAATCGGAAAGAAGAAGAACTTTTGTCATTATCTAAGGGTTCTTTCAGTGATATTTTCGTGATATTTATCTTTAAAAACAGCCACGCGGTCAGGATTAAGCTCGCCGTCATGATTGATTACTCTTTCTTTCAACAGCCATTTTACCAGTTTTTCCATTCCTTTTTTTGAATTCATAAAATTGGATATTTTGGTCATATCAGTCGATTCGATTTTTGTTTTTTCGGTCAGAAAATTCAGAATAAAATAATCATCATTTACATATCTTGGGGTTTCATTATCCATATAGCGGTAAAGAAGAACTTCCTCATCATCTTTCATGGAGAAAAACGAATACTGTGCTGCATTGATCTTTTCAGCTTTCAAAATCTGCTTTCCATCCAATAAAACTTTATCATCTTTGATGGTTATATCCTGAGAAAAATATAAATTACAGCTTATCATCAGTAAGAAGAAAGCCAATAACCTGTTTGGTACCATTTTATTATTTTTTAAGACTGCAAATATAAAGAAGCTCCATCAACTTATTCGGATCTTAGTCAGTGATATTTTTTGTTTTTCTGATAGAATCCAGTTTCTTTTCAATATCTGCGCTGAAAACCTTTTTCAGTTTCAGTTGATTCTCTGTAAGCTTTGAAATAACAAAAGTGCCGGTCATATTGGTATTGGAAGGAAATACTAACGTTACTGTAGAGTCTGAAGCTTTTTTCCAGCTCCCGATATAACGGTCCGGCTTTTCATTTTTTTTGGTAACAGGCTCTTCCAGGGTATCATATCTTAAGGTTGATTTAATCAGATTCCCGGTAATTTTTCCGTTCTTCTGAAATCTGATTCCTTCTCTTCTCGATTCAAAACCATCCTGTTTTTCATAAGTATAAATATAAGTGTCCATTTTACTGAGATTCCAGGTCTGCAAAAGCAAAGGATTGGCAGTTCTGTCCTGGGCTTTGATACCGCTGACTGCGAAAAGAAAGAAAATACAGATACAAATAGGCTTTTTCATGAATACAACTGATTTATCGTAAAGTTTTAGCATGGGCTAAAATGAGCATCGTTTAATATTTAGTAAATTTGGGAAAATTAAAATAAACAATGAAACAGAAACTTTCTTTTTTCATTTTTCTTTTAACCGTAGGATTAGCCAATGCGCAGGTTGAAGAAAAAAAACTGGATGAACTGATCCAAAATACCCTGAAAACCTTTGATGTACCGGGAATGTCGGTAGGAATTGTGAAAGATGGTAAAATGATCTATTCCAAAGGCTTTGGAGTACGTTCTCTTACAACAAAGCAGCCAATGGATGACAATACGCTGGTAGGGATTGCTTCCAACTCAAAAGGCTTTACCTGTACAGCATTAGCCATCTTAGCAGATGAAGGAAAACTGAACTGGGATGATAAAGTTTCAAAGTATATTCCTGAATTTCAAATGTATGATCCTTATGTTTCTCAAAATGTTACGATCAAGGATCTTGTTACCCATAGAGCCGGATTAGGACTTGGACAGGGAGATCTTATGTTTTTTCCGGAAGGAGGAAATTTAACCGTTAATGATATTGTGCATAATGTGAGATATCTGAAACCGGAAAATCCTTTCAGAACAAAACTGGATTATAACAATATCATGTTTATTGTAGCCGGAGAAGTTATCCACAGAATTTCCGGATTAAGCTGGGCAGAATTTATTGAACAGCGAATTATGAAACCTGTAGGAATGACTTCAAGTTTCGGAAGCTACAGCAGAGCAAAAGCTGTTGCCAATAAAATTGATGCACACGCTCCGGTAGACGGAAAAGCAATTGCTGTTCCCCACGACTGGAACGAAACGGGCAATGCTGCAGGCGGAATTATGAGTAACATTAAAGACATGACCACGTGGGCGGAATGTCTCCTAAATAATTTCACCACAAAAGACGGAAAAAAACTGGTTTCTGATAAGAATGTACAACAGTTATGGAGCTTGCAGATTCCAGATAGGGTGGCTGCGAAAAATCCTTATGATACAAGTTTCTACGGATACGGTTTAGGATGGTTTCTGAGTGATGTGAAAGGACATAAACAGGTACAGCATACAGGTGGATTGATCGGAACGGTAACACAGTTTACATTAATTCCGGATATGAAACTGGGAATTGTAGTATTGACGAACCAACAGTCCGGAGCAGCTTTCAACACAATTACCAATACCGTGAAAGATTCTTATCTTGGGGTAGCAGACAGAAACTGGCTGAAAACCTATAGCGAAAGAATGTCTAAAATGGAAGCCGAATTCAGCAAACAAAAGAAAGACGCTTTTGCAAAATCCGAAGCCTTCAAAAAAGAAAAATCTCTACAGCCAAAAGCAGAACAGTTTACAGGAACTTACAATGATATATGGTTTGGTGATGTAGAAATTACACAACAGGGAAATACCTACAGAATTTCGTGCAAAAACTCTCCAAGGTTAAAAGGAGAGCTGCTTCCTTATTCCAATAATTCTTTTATCATCAAATGGGACGACAGAAGCTATGATGCAGATGCCTATATCATTTTCAGCTATGACGAAAACGGAAAAGCAGAATCTGCAAAATTGAAGGCGATTTCTGATGTAACAGATTTCAGTTTTGACTTTGATGATCTGGATTTGAAGAAGAAATAAAATAGAGATTATAAAATATTCTATGGAGAACGGGCCTGGGTCCGTTCTCTTTTTGTTTGTTAACCACGAATGCCACTAATTTATTCACAGATAGCACTCATTTTAATGATTATTGAAAATGAGAACTGAAATGGTTCAATAGGAACGGGCTATCATCCTGAGCATAAGCTGAAAGGTTACGAACACCAGTTCAAGAAGCAAGCCCGTTTTTTCATACAACGATAATGGCTTTAGCCGAAAGACCACCCCGTCAAAAATTCTTTGAATTTTCGCCACCCCTCTGGAGGATGGGAATAGGCAGTCGGTAATAGGAATGTTGGTTTATTGTACAAGATTCAGATCCTGATTTGCTAACGTAAGTTCTGTGTTAAGATGTTGCTTTTCAAAGAAATCTTTCAGCTCAAAAAGTCTTTTCTTATTGTCATAATGGATACTTGAATTGAGTTTTCTCTGGCAGAGTGAGCATGCTCTGGCAAGATGATAATCCGTTTCCGATAATGAATTGGTTCCGTTCATCACACAGTTGGCATTCAGACAATGGCTGATCCCAAACATATGCCCGATCTCGTGCGAACTGATTTTTATTAATCTTAAAAGACTTTTGTTAAAATTAGAATCTGTTAATTGTCCGTCTGCAAATCGGTATATAGAGGTTACTCCCACGCCATCCTCATATGAAGCCAGTCCGAATACATAATTCCATTCCGGTAATGGAAAAAGGTCTTTCTCCGTAATACCCATTAATACAATAGCATCTTTAGGTTTTCTTTTGATCAGAATACTATCCAGTACATATCCTGCAAGAACCTGTTCCTGTCCTTCCTTTGAAATTCTTTTAACTTTTTCAGGGAAAATAGTATTGGGCAAAACAGGAAGAACCTTTGTTTCCAGCTGAAAATAGGTTTTTAAATAGTGTTGGGTAAGTGCTATTTCTTTTTTCTGAAGTTCATCAAACTTCCCGATGGGCTGAAGATAAATGGTGTTCTTTCCAGGTGCAGGTTTTATCTTTTTTAATTTCTGAAAATCTGCAAATGTCTGGAAATGTTCCTCATGATTATACCGCCAGCTTCCGGGTTTTGGAGAAGAGGAAAGTTTTATATCATTCAGTGCAATAGATTCATAGTAGGTTTTCTTCTGTTTCTGACATGAGAAAAGAAGGATCAATATTGAGACATAAAAAAGTAAAGAAGTAAAGTTATATTTTCCCGGGCTCATAAAAGAATAGCAGTTTCTTTTTGGCACCGTCGAACTCTGACCAGGAATCACAGTCTACCTCAAAACCCGCCACTCCGCAGGTGGGAAAATGGAAAATATCCTCAGAAATAGAATTGGCAAAATTGGAAATTCCATTATTGTGAGAGAAGAATGCAACCGAATTAAGGTTGTCATCCAGATCATAAATTACAGATTCAAAGCTTCTTTCAGAAGGATTATACAATTTTTCATCAGTAGCACAGTTCAGTTGATAGGCCTGATTGAAAATTTTACAGGTATTCAGTGCACGTACCGCAGGGCTGGACACAAAATGATCAATAGAAATGTTATTGCTTTTCAGGAATCTGGACATGTGCATAGCATCCTCCAAACCTTTGTCTGCCAAAGGTCTGTCAAAGTCCTCCGTTTCCTCCGGCCAGTCGCTTTTCGCATGTCTTACGAGGATGAGTTTCTTCATATAATTGTTTTTTGGAAGATTAAAATTATAAAAAAAATAATGGAATAAAACATGATTTATATAAAAAAACTGCGTTATGAATAAAATCAGTAAATTTTACTAAATTTGCAGACTTATGGGACAAATCCTTGCAATAGACTACGGAAAGGCTCGTTGTGGTATCGCTGCAACCGATGATATGCAGATTATAGCCAGTGGGCTGGAGACTGTGGAGAACCGCTTTTTAATGGAATTTTTGAAAAAATATTTCAGTGAAAATAAGGTAGATGAAGTAGTGATTGGACTTCCCATAGATTTGAAAGGAAATGTTTCGGAAGTGGAAACCGATATTTTAAAATTTATAGAAGAGTTTAAAAAAGAATTTTCGGATATTGCAGTTCACCGTTTCGATGAAAGATTTACATCCAAAATGGCTTCTTTTTTTATTTCCCAAAGTGGAAAAAACAAGAAAAAGAGGCAGGAAAAAGGATTAATAGATAAAGTAAGCGCAACAATTATATTGCAGAATTTTTTAGAACAAAGATTAAGATGATATTACCGATAAGAGCTTTTGGGGATCCTGTTTTGAGAAAAGTAGGAAAAGATATAGACAAAGACTATCCCGAATTACAGGAACTGATAGATAACATGTTCGAAACCATGTACAGCGCAAATGGCATAGGTCTTGCAGCGCCACAGATTGGTTTGGACATCCGTCTGTTTGTAATAGATGTGACGCCTCTTGCAGAAGATGAGGATTATGAAGATATTAAAGATGAGTTGGCAGAGTTCAAAAAAGTATTTATCAATGCTCAGATTCTTGAAGAATCAGGTGAAGAATGGAAGTTCAATGAGGGCTGCCTTTCTATTCCGGATGTAAGAGAAGATGTGAAAAGAAAAGGGACAATCGTTATTGAATATTATGACGAAAATTTTGTGAAACATACAGAAACTTTTTCCGATATTAGAGCCCGCGTAATTCAGCATGAATATGACCACATTGAAGGGATTTTATTTACCGACCACCTGAGTGCTCTGAAGAAGAAACTGGTAAAAGGTAAGCTGACGAAAATCTCTCAGGGTGACGTAAACATCGGTTACAAAATGAGATTTCCAAAATAATTAAACAAGGATTAAAAAGAAATAATAAAAAGCAAAAAGCTAGTGCTGATTGCAGAATTTACAAAAAATAAAATTATGCTGTTAGAAAAAATAATTTCAATTTCTGGAAAACCAGGACTTTTCAAATTAGTTTCTCAATTAAGAAACGGATTTATCATTGAAGATGTTACCTCAAAGAAAAAAGTAAGCATTGGAAACTCAAGCCAGGTAAGTTTATTGGACAATATCGCCATGTTTACATTTGAGAAAGAAGTTCCTTTGTTTGAAGTATTTGAAAATATTGCTAAAAACAACGACTATAAGGAAACTATCTCTCACAAATCTTCTGATGCAGATCTGAAAGATTTTATGCTGGCTTCTCTTCCAAACTATGACACAGAAAGAGTATATTCTTCTGATATCAAGAAATTGGCTCAGTGGTACAACATCCTTCAAAAAGCAGGATATATTACGCCTGAGAGCTTTGTAAAAGCAGAACCTGAAACTTTAGACGGAGAACCTGCTGAAGAAGTAAGCATTGAAAAAGAAGCTAAAAAAGCTCCAAAAGCAGAGAAACCTGCTGCTCCGAAAGTTAAAGCGACTTCAGCAGCAAAATCAGCTCCAAAGAGCACCCACAGAAAACAAGGATAATTCATTTGAATTAAAATATAAAACCTTGTCTGGAAATTCCGGACAAGGTTTTTTGTTTTCTGGCAGTAAATAATTGGGGGGTAATATTCCAAACCTAACAGGTTTTCGAAACCTGTTAGGTTTACATATCAAATCTATCCGGAATTCTGCACTCTGCAACTTTTGTTCCCAACGTTTGTAATGATGCCCGAATAACCCTTACATTTGTATAAGATTGAATTTCCCATTATTTATGAATACGAAACAAGAGAAACTGGAGGCCTTCGGAAGATTACTGGATATTATGGATGATTTGCGTGAAAAATGTCCATGGGATCAGAAACAGACGTTAGAATCCCTTCGTCATCTTACCCTTGAAGAGACGTATGAACTTTCAGATGCTATTTTGCAAAATGATTTACAGGAAATAAAGAAAGAGCTGGGCGATGTCCTGCTTCACCTTGTTTTTTATGCTAAAATAGGTTCTGAAAAAGGAAGTTTTGACATTGCAGATGTTATCAATTCCCTGAATGAAAAGTTGATCTTCCGTCATCCTCATATTTATGGAGATACTGAAGTGAAGGATGAAGAAGAGGTGAAGCAGAACTGGGAAAAATTAAAATTAAAAGAAGGAAATAAATCTATCCTGGGTGGAGTTCCGAAAAGTCTGCCGAGTTTGGTAAAAGCCTACAGAATTCAGGATAAGGTAAAAGGAATCGGTTTTGAATTTCATGATGCAGAAGATGCATGGAAAAAAGTAGATGAGGAGATTCAGGAGTTCCATGCTGAAACGGATTTGGATAAGAAAGAACAAGAGTTGGGTGATGTTTTCTTCTCTCTGATCAACTATGCCAGAATTTCAGGAATCAATCCGGATTCTGCGTTGGAAAGAACCAATCTGAAGTTTATTTCAAGATTTCAAAAGATGGAAGGGCTTGCCGAAGAACAGGAACTGAAACTGGCAGACATGTCGCTGGAAGAAATGGATGTTCTCTGGGAAAAAGCAAAAAAACTTTCATAGTCCCCGATTGAAACAATTAATGCTTCTTACATTCAATTAAAAAATAAAAAATAAATATGTTACGTTTTCTTATTTTACCTGCTTTGCTTTTATTGAGCTGCAATCCAAAAGCTCAGAATTCCCCTACTAAGGAGGATGAACTGAAAGTCCAGTTTACCTTACCTAAAAAGTTGAAGGAAGTTTCCGGAATTACTTTGTCAAAAGATAAGAAAACCATCTGGGCAATAGAAGACAAAGGAAATAAAAATGCAATATATGGTCTGAGTGATAAAGGTGACATGCTGGCAAAAATACCGGTGGAAAATGCTGAAAATACAGACTGGGAAGACATCATATCCGATTCTCAGGGAAATATTTATATCGGAGATTTTGGTAATAATGATAATAACAGGCAGGATCTGGCGATCTTAAAAACAGATTTGAAAGACAGCAAACAAATTGTTACCAAAGTTGTTCAGACTACAAAATTTCATTATCAGGGACAGACAGAATTTCCTCCGAAAAAGTCGAACCTGTTGTACGACTGTGAAGGTTTTGTTGAAATGGACGGGAATTTTTACTTATTCACCAAAAACAGAAGCAAAGGTTTTGACGGAACCTTTCTTGTATTCCAGGTTCCTAACAAAGAGGGTGATTTTGAAGCAAAGCTAATAGGAAAATTAAAGCTTGATGGAGGATATAATGATGCAGCTATTACCTCTGCGAGTATCAACAGTACAAAAGATAAAATTGTTTTGCTTACCCATAAAAATGTTCACGTTCTTACCGGATTTACTGCTAACGATTTTAATTCTGCTAAAATTCAAAAAATTCCTTTGAACCATAATTCCCAGAAGGAAGCTATTGTATTCTTTGATGATAAAACATTAATGATCGCAGATGAGAAAGGCAAAGATGAAGGAGGAAATGTGTACAGTTTTTCATTATAAGCCTTATCTTTACAGCCGATTAAATAACTATGAAAAAAATATTGTATATCCTATTGGTACTTGGTTTTTCCTCTTGCAGTAATACTAATGATGAATCTATAACTGTAAATGAAAATCAAACTGAAGATTTACAGCCTGATAAAGGATACATTTTTGAGATGGATCAGCACACAACACTACGCAGTCCGGAAAAATATTATCAGTTTTTCTATGAAAACGGACGTTTACAGGAAATGCGCGGAAGGAACTATTTTGTAACAGCAAATACCCAAGTTTTTTATCCCGATGTAGTTACTCTGTTAACTTATACAAACAATAAGATACAGGTAGATTATCTTGAATCGGAAACGACTTCCGGATATAGAACAACTTCTTATGTGATGGAAAATAACAGACCTGTTAAGGCTGAAAAGTATTATAAGAATGGAACTTTTTCCGAACTGGAGATGACAAGGACCTATACGTATGGATCCAATACAATAAGTGTATATACTAAGCGTGGTTATCAGGAGTTTTTTACAACCTATTATTTTGATGGAAATAGTAATCTTTCTAAAAGTGAAACATTAGAAAAGGCCACTGGTAAGGATAAACAGTTCACAACTACTGTGTATTCAGATTTTGACAATGCTAAAAATCCATTTAAGAAATTATTTCTGATCAATGATGATTTTTATGAAAAGAGTTTATCAAAAAATAATTTTAGAGCTAAGGAATCAGTGACAGAATACGCTGATTATTCTGGTAACGGTATACCTCCGCAGTCGGGAATATCCAAATCAAAATGGACTTACAATTATGATCAGAATGGCCAGGTATTACTATACTTTCCGTTTCCATAACATACCAAGTAAAACCCTACAGAGAAATCCGTAGGGTTTTTAAAATAAATGAATGTTATGGAAGTAATTGATGTTCTATTGTTTACTGAGTAAGATAGGAGATACTGATATTACCTTTTGATAATCTGAAATCCTGGGTATAAATACATCTTAGCCTGAAAGTTTCTCCGGCAGCAAAAGGCTGTATGCCCGTAAGCTGATGAAATACTTGTGTTGTCCTCTCTCCATGTCCTGTTGATACCGCTGAAAGTAAGTTTTGGGTATCAGCTTCTCTCTGAAGTTGTGACGTTGCAGTTCCTGCTGTCTGATTAGTTCCGTTGAGGTTTAAATCATAGGTAAAATAGGTTGCTACATTATAGAAACCTGCTTTATTGACAGTAAATATCCCGGTGTTTGCATCGTAGGAAATAAAATTATTATCTATTTTGTTAACAATATTATAAATAAAATTTTGAGCCAAGTTTTCAAAAGTTCCGGTTAAATGGCTTCCTGTATAGCTGCCGGTATTTGGTGATATATTGTCCTTATTGGCTACAAAGACTACTTTTAAAAAATTTTGAGATTCTATAGTTCGCCAGGTAGGAGCTGTTCCTGCCCCATTGGAACTTAAAAATTCGCCTTCTCTACCTGCGGTACCCTGTATATTTTCAGAGCCTCCTACGTTCAATTCTTTTACAAGCTGCAGTGAGCCATTGACATGCAGTGTTCTCTGGGGAGTTGGTGTTAATATCCCAACTTGTGCGTTGGCTAAAAATGACATGACTAAAAACAATGTCAGTAATAAATTTTTTTTCATTGGATTGAGTATTTGTTGTTGATGGTGCGAAATATTTGTATTTTCAATTTTAAGGCAGCAGATAAGAAATGCTGATATTTCCTGATGTTAATCTGAAGTTCTGGGTATAAACACATTTCAGGGAAAAGGTTTCTCCGGAATTAAGAAACTTTATACCTGTCAGCTGATGATATATACTTTCTGTTCTTTCTCCGTGTCCTGTCGACATTGCTGAAATATAATCACTCGTATCTGAACTTCTCACAAGTGCGGATATTGCTGTTCCTTCTGTCTGATTGGTTCCGTTTAAACTTAGGTTATATGATATATAAGTTGAAATGTTATAATATCCGGCTCTGCTAACAGTAAATATCCCTGTATTGGCATCATACGATATATAATTATTATCTATTTTATTGACGATATTATAGATATAGTTCTTAGAAGGTGTCTCATAGTCTGGTGCACTGCTGCTTCCTGTATAACTTCCGGTACCGGGTGAGACATTTGTTTTTTGCCCCGTAAAAACAATCTTTAAAAAACTTTGAGATTCTATCGTTCGCCAGGTAGGTGATGTACCAGCTCCGTTGGAACTTAAAAACTCTCCCTCCTTTCCTGCAGTACCCTGTACGTTTTCAGAACCTCCTACATTTAATTCTTTTACCAGTTGTAACGAACCGTTGACATGCAGTGTTCTCTGTGGAGTAGAGGTCAATATCCCGATCTGTGCATCGGCTGAAAATGCTACGATTAGAAACAATGTAAGAAATAATCTTTTGATCATCGGATGTATATTTTGTGATTATAGATAACAAAATTATTTTTTTTTTTATAATCCGTGATTTGTAAAAAAGTGAATAGAATTGAGTGATAGGATGATTCACATGTATCAAAAAGGCTTGAAATAATTATGCAGCTTAATTATTTTTTTTAAATATCACTATTTTGTGATTTTTATGTTTTTTTGTAGATATTTATCTACCCGATTTGTAATTATGAACAGATTGCTGTCTATTCCTTTTTTTAATCAATGTTAAAATCATCAAATTGTATTACCTAGAAACTCTTATTATTTAATGTATCAGTATGAAGTTTTTAGGATAATAAGAAATGTAAATAGTACTTATATAAATGAAAATATGGCTTTTATTGAAAAGCCATATTTGTTTTTATCGGTAAAGAATATGAATTGAAAATTTGAATTATTAAATTTTATTAAAATTGATTTGAGATTATAAAGCTCATCATTAATTATTTCATGTGGAAAACTTAAAATTTCATTCCCACCCCGGCAGAAATTCTTCCACCATCTGAACCATAGAAATAATTTAATCTGGCAGACATCATTTCTACAATACTCAGCCATACTCCAGCTCCGGCAGACTGATGCCATTTTCTGGAATTTTCATGGTCATTCCATACACGGCCGATATCATATCCGATAAGAATCCCCATGTTGGCAGGAGCAATATTATTTCTTACCCTTCCAAAATCCCATCGGATTTCTGAGTTATTGGTAAAATAGGATCTTCCTGAGAATCTTTCGTTTCTGAAGGCTCTCATTCCATTATTACCTCCGATAGCCGCTGCCTGATAAAATTCAAAATTATTGTTATTGATCCACATTACATTGCTGGAATTGGCGAATACAAATTTCCCCTTTTTATCAATCCTGTGGTCAATGGCCAGTTTTCCTTTTACCGTTACGAAATTCTTATTGAAATCAGAAAGAGTTGCTTTCCAGTCTGCATTCAGCATAAATTCCAGTCCAAGAGTAGGGAAGGCCGCATTATCAGCATTTTTATAACCAAAGGTATAATTGGCTCCAACAAACTGCTGGCTGTTGAATACTCCAGGTCTCACATCCGGAGACTGGTTGATGAAACGGCCGGCTTTTCTTTGTACTTTATTATCTTCAAAAGTCAATTGAAACTGGTGGCTGAGATTCATCCAGCTCTTTTGAGAGATGGATGGAGCAAAGTTGAACTTGGAAATTCTGGCTCTGTTATATTCTCTTTCTGTTTCTTCCTTATCATACTCACTTTCATTGGAAAGTCCAAAGAAATTTTGAGAGAACCTTGGAGTCGTATAAAATGCATCAAGGTTAATATCCCAGCCTGAGATGGCTTTTTTAAATACTCCTTTGTAGGTAAGGCTAAATCCTGCTGTAGCCGTATAAAAATTAGCTTTTAAACTGTGCCTCTGAGTAAATGGATCGCGGATAAAATTATTCACGGTATAATTGGCCAGAACGCCTACGATCACACCGTCATCCGGGTTGTAATCCAGGTTTGGATATCCTGCAACGGAATTATATTTAGGATGCTTATAATTATAGCTGTTGATATCATAATCATCTGTAATATTCCTCGTTGCATTTCCTGAATTGTAAGTGTTTTTCTGAGATTTAAAATCATAAATCTTCACTTTTCTTCCATCAGCAACGTTATAGGTATCATGATTATATCCACCAATCAGCCGGATCGTCATTTTAGGATTTCCGCTTCCGGTTACTATATAGGTATCATCATCTTCCAGTCCGTAGATCCATAATTCCTTTGTTTTTGAATCATGATAGGTTTTTTCAAAAACCAGCTCATTCTGGTCTTTATTCTTACCCAGCTTATATTGCTGTACAAGGACTGAATGTCCATTTTTGGTGATAACAAACTTATCAGGGTTTACGGTTCCTGCCAAAGGAACTTTTTTCTGCAGTACATCATAATACTGAGTGGCATAGCTCTGAAGTTTCGTCTTTCTTATTTTAAGTTTTCTCTGAATTTCAGCAATGGTATCATCCTGCACTTCTTTCGGAAGATTGTGGAAAGCTTCATCAATATCCGCATCCGTAAGATGCTCCTGAATATATTTTGCCTGGGTTTCCCATTCCTTCTGGTCTGCACCTTTTAAGAATACAAGATCCATCGGATAAGGTTCCATGGCAAGCCATTTTACACTGCTGATATCTTCTGTAAAGGTTTTCATATGGCGGATGGCAGGAACATTCATAATAATTTTAAAGGCTGCCCCGTCATATTTGCTGAATGCCTGGTCTCTGTCTTTAGGAATAGGTTTATAGATTACTTTATCACCTGCTTCATATTCTGCCCATTTCCACTGGTCGGAATGTCTGTCCCAGTCACCGATAAGCATATCAAACAACCTTGCTCTGATATAAGATTCTCTGTCAACAGAATATTTATCGCTTTTGTTAAGGTTTTTCAGTACATCATCTGTAGAAACGATATCTTTGGCATGATCCAGATAAGCCAATGTTTTAGGATCGGAAGAAAAACGCTCTTCAATCATATACATTTCATCCCCGTAGTTTTCGTTATATCTTCCCAATGCCTGCTGCTTGGGAATGTAATACAGTTTCGGATTACTGTGGAAAATACCCAGTTTTTCTGACATGTTTCCAATTGTAAATGGAGTAAACGGATGATTGGTCGTATAAAAATCAAGTAAAAATTTTTCAGGAAATGTATCTGCAAGTTCTTCCCCTAATGTGCTTTTCTGGAAAGCCATATTGTTAAGAAAGCGGATGGCACTTTTCTTCACTCCACGCATTACAAATTCCTGTCCGTCTGCAGACTTCAGTCGTAAACTGTTGGATTGGTTTCCTCCACCTTCCCGGAAAGGAATATATCCTCCGTTCAATTCTGAAAGATTAGCGGTTGGAGCCTCAATAGGAATTCCATAATATCTTCTGTAATGATCTCCCCAAAGCCAGCGGTAAAACTTTCTTTTTTCAGTAAGCGCTACCGGGTAAATGGTGGAAGAAAATGTGGCAGGAAAAGAATTAGGGAAATTATTAACGAATACATCCGGTTTGGAAATCACGGAAATATGAGTAAGCTTTTGAAGCCGGGCATCTTTGGTTGAAAAATACTCAACATCTGTACTTTCATCTTTTCTGAAATTTAAAACCGCAAAACCACTTCCTCCGTAAGAAAAGTCTGTTTTTTCTACAATGGTAGACGGATCTGTTTTAGAGCCTGCTCCACTGATAATCTGTCTCAGGTTTCCATCTTCGTGATATTGCAGGTTATGATCATGTCCGGACACGAAAATAATATTTTCCTTATCCTGAACAATACTTTTAAGTCTGTTGGATAAGTCTGCATAATGTTGATTATTAATATCTTCAGGACTGGCTCCTGAGGAACTTCTTAAGATATTGATGACACTTGCTACTACAGGAACAGGAACTTTACTCTTTAAAGGAAAAAGATGGGATCTTGCAGAATTAAAACCTGCATGTGTTCCGCTGCTGATGACAGGATGGTGTAAAGCAACAATTATTTTTTTACCCTGGTTTTTAATGATAAGATCTTTAAACTCGGTGAAAAAATCTTCACGGGTTTTGATGTTGCAGTTTTTGTTGATTCCAGGATAATTATCCCAGTTCGATATCACCCATTCTGTATCGATGGCAATGAGCTTGATATCTTTAGAAACATTGATATCATCAATTGGGCAGCCGTTTTTGGGAAGAAAAGCTTTTTTATCATCAAGATATTTTTTAACCAGTGCTTCCTGGGTATTCAATCCTTCCAGTCCATTGTACCAATCATGATTCCCGGGAATTACTAATGTTTTTCCCTTGAAATTTTTGGTGATAGCTAGCTGATTTTCCAGTTTTTGTTTTGCCAGGGCATAATCTTTATCTGTTTCTTTGGGCATACCATTAGGGTAGATATTATCGCCCAAAAAGATCAGCATAGAATTGCTGTCGGCAGAATCCAGCTTACTTTTCAGTAAATTCAGTGTTTTTTGTGCCTGTGGTTCATCTGCATTTCCTGCATCTCCAATCAGAAAAAGTTTAAAATCACTTTCAGATTTTATTTCGGAATCTTTTACTTCAAATAAGTTTTTGCCCTTTTGTACGTTATAGGTAGCACAGGAATAAAGAGCTCCTGCGGACATTACCGTTCGAAGAACAATAGAAGTATTTTTTAGATGAGTTTTAAAGGATAAATTCATAAATTTACATTAACAAAAATTCAGGAATGAGCATTCTACAAAAAGCTAAAAATTATGTTGAAATCTTATTCAAAGATAAGTTATCTTCAGTATATTTTTATCATAATTTTATCCATACTGCCTATACAGTGAATAAGGCTGAGGAAATCATGAAAAATACCCCTGTTTCTGAGGAAGATCAGGAGAAGGTACTTGTTGCATTATGGTTTCATGATACAGGGTATATAGAATGTGCCCTCAACCATGAGGAAAGGAGTGTGGAGGTGATGAAAGCCTTTTTACGTCAGGAAAATTATCCTGAAAACTATATTGCAGACGTTGAAAAACTGATTCTGGCTACGAAAATTCATTATGAACCTCAGAATTTACTGGAAAAAATCGTAAAGGATGCCGATTTCAGCCATTTTGCAGGTCATGATTACAGTGATATTTCTGATGCCTTGAGAAAAGAATGGGAGCTGACGAATGTAAGATGTTTTTCCAATGAAGAATGGAATGCCGGAAATCTGGATATGCTGAAGAACAAGCATACTTTTTACACGGATTATGCCAAAGAAAACTGGGAGCCTCTGAAAAAGAAAAATATCAAAAAAATCGAAAAGAAGCTGGAAAAAGAAGAAGAGAAGAAAGAAAGTAAAAAGGAGGTTTCAGAAGGTAAAAAAGAAAAGGAAAAATCTGACAGAAGTGTCGATACCTTATTCAGAGTTACACTGAACAATCATACAAGATTAAGTGACATTGCAGATAGTAAAGCCAATATTCTTTTATCTGTAAATGCCATTATTATTTCAGTATGTCTTTCCGTACTGGTTCCGAAGCTTGATGCTCCTAAAAATTCACATCTGATTCTTCCAAGTTTCATATTACTGCTGTCAAGTGTACTGACGATCATATTTGCGATTTTGTCTACGAAACCGAATGTAACAAAATCAACATTTACTTCTCAGGATATTGCCAACAGAAAAGTAAACCTGCTGTTCTTTGGAAACTTTCAGCAGATGTTGTTTGACGATTATAATAATGCGATGAAAGACCTTATTAAAGACCGAGATTATATCTATGATTCTATGGTGAAGGATCTGTATTATCTTGGGAAAGTTCTTAACAGGAAGTACAGGCTTTTATCCATTACCTACAAGATTTTTATGGCTGGAATTATTATTTCCGTTTTATCTTTCGGGGCGGCTTTTCTTAGTCTTTAATTAATAAACATATCCAAATGATAGTCCGACAGCGTACGAACTGGCTGAAAATGTTATTTATATGGAGAGGATCCGTATTGAAGAAAATTGTTATTCAGCTTACCATTATCACGCTGTTTTCATTGGCTATCTATTTTTTCAAAGGAAAAATTTTTGATTATAAAGTACATCTCAATCCTACTATTTTTACATTAATAGGACTGGCTCTTGCCATTTTTATGGGATTCTGTAATTCTGCAAGCTATGACCGTTTCTGGGAAGGCCGGAAACTCTGGGGATTACTGGTCATTGAAACCAGATCCCTTACAAGACAGATCCTATCGCTGGTAAACGATTCTTCGCCTGAAGCTAAAGAGGAAAAAGAGAAAATCATCAAGCTGATCTCTGCATTTGCATGGTCACTGAACTTTCAGCTGAGAGATAAATCTGGTACAGAACATCTTGAGAGACTGCTTTCATCAGAACAATTGGAAAAAGTAAAGAACAAAAAATTCATTCCCAACAGTATTCTTGGTTTTATTGCAGACTGGCTTAGCGAACAGAATAAAAAAGGAAACATTGATACCATTGTTATGACTTCCATGGATCATCAGCTGAACCAGTTTTCTAATATTTCCGGCGGATGTGAGAGGATTTACAATACACCATTACCCTTTGCTTACAGTGTTTTGCTGCATCGTACTGTTTATTTATATTGTTTCTGGCTTCCTTTCGGACTGGTAGATTCTTTGGGATGGATGATGCCTTTGATCGTTCTGCTGATCAGCTATACCTTTATTGCTCTTGATGCTATTATTCAGGAGATTGGAGAGCCTTTTGGTGAAGAGGAAAATGATCTTGCTTTAAACAGCATCTGCCGTACTATTGAGTTTTCAATTTTTGAACAGGCAGGAATTCCTCAGGGCGAACTGAAGAAGCCGGATACTTATTTTGTGGATTAAAGAAGCATCATTTTATTCTTGTGGAAGTGTAAAGGAAACCCTTAACGCCAGCAATCCCGTGATTCCTTGCAGATCTTCTACTCTTAAAAATTCTACGTCATGCTGCAAAACCCCTTTTTTCTGGAGTTTGGAAATATAATCTAAATATTCCTTCTGATTTTCCATTCCGAAATAGACAATGGTGATTTTTCCGGGAGCGGTGATACGTTCGGAAGAATCTTTCACATGGGCCTTATCCAGACGCTTTTTAATAATCTCGTAATAGGAATTATAGGCTCCGTCTACATCAAAACGTTTTTCATCCATTCTGAAACGGATGTCTATTTTTTCATTATAGACGAAAATCAGTGAAGCAATATCAAGTGGTACCGGAAGATATTTTTTGAACGACTGAAATTCAAGTTCCATTTTACAGATGGTTTTCAGCTGCCAGTATCTCAGTTTGTGGACTACTTTTGAGGTATAATGCAGCTCGGGAGCGATGGTAGAACCAATATACAGATTATGTTCCACACCGTCAGATTTAAACCTTTCATAATAATGTGGAAAAATTTCCTGTGCTTTTACCTGGCTTTCATCCAGCATATCTGCCAGTTTCCGGTTAACAAGCGTGATAGAATCATCAAGGTTTTTTCTGTGATGATAAAACAGATCCGTAGAAGTAAAGATGTGGGAGAAATAGTCTTTGATCTTTGCCTTTATTTCCCTGGACGTTTTAATTTCCAGTTTTCCTTGTAAAAAAGGATGAATTTCTTCTCTTAACAATCTCTGAAAACGCTGTTCCGTATCCGCTTTGATCTCATTGTTGATCTCATTTTCAAAAACATCCAGTGCCAGTATAAATTTTTCGGAATCCGAGTTGGTGAGTGTCAGAATTTCATTCAGCCATTCAATCTGCTGGTTGAGATCCTGCAGCATCAGATTAAAACGCTTTTCAGAAGAAGAACGGATATCCGAAACCCCAAACAACGGGGTAAGATTTTTGAATGCAATCTGTTTTAAAGTATATATTTTTTTTCCGAGTGATGCCGTAAAATATTTCTCAGCTTCATTTCTGAACTTCCAGACCACACTGTCGTGGATCGTGGTATACTCACGCTGAATAATGGCTTCTATCTGATAGTTTTTCTCAAAGTAAAACCTGTTCAGAGAGAAGAGAACCATATCGGTAAAAAATTCCAGTTTTTTAAGTTTTAAGCCATTGAAACTTCCGGCAATCGGAGAGGTGAATTCCATGATCGCAAGGAGTTCGCCGTCTTTCATGATAGGAATTACCATGAAGCTGTTCACATTATTATCCTTTAAAATACTGAAGGAAGGAAGCAGCTTGACATTCTCGTCCAGATTGTTTACATTGGAAACAACTACAGGCTTTGAATTATGATTTAAATTATTGAAGGTACTCTTACGGGTTTCTTCATCAAATGCATTGATCCAGAAATCAAGAATGTGATTGGTGAGAAGACTTTCGTAAATCGGAAGTTTATCCAGTTTCTGTTCCTTTTTGTTGAACGTCATCAACCCGAAGTTGAGTTCCGAAACATCAAAATAGGATTTAAAAATTTCAGTCAGATTTTCGTTGGGATTCATATTTTCCGGATCAATTTCAATCATGCTTGATTTCAGATCGGAAAGGGCCACTTCAGAGGTACAGTCTACCAGTGAAATAATGGTAAATCCTTTCAGTATCCACGATTGTGAAGGGAAATACTTTTTCCAGAGTTTAAAATCATCAAGATTTTCCAAAAGCATATCCAGAATATCATCAGATGGAATTTTAGCATCTTCTGTAGGAGTAATTTCCGTAAAATCTGAATTGACCGTAATTTTATAATGCTTCATGATTCCCTGCTTATTCGGGATGTCATAATAAAACGGAAGTGTACTTTTAATATCTTTTTTGAAATAGCTCTGAAGAATCAAACAGCAGCAAAATACATAGAATTCGTTATCTGAAATATTCCTGAGTTCTATTTCAAAGTCTTTTCCGGCATCTTTCAGAATATCTTTAAACCTTTCGGTATAGTTGAAGGTAATATTGGAAAGCGGAATGCTTGCCGCTTTTATTTCGTTTCTGGTGAGGCCTGTCGGGAAAAGGTCTGCAAGAAGCAGTCTGATGAGGTCTTCGTATTTTTCAAGAAGGGCTGTATCCTGGAAGCCTTCTCTAAGGTCTTTAAAATTTCGGGTGCTCTCTAGTAGGGACTCTGCATAATTGACCCTGTATTCCAGTCTGTCATTATACCGGATATGTTCCAGAACATCCAAATATTTTTTGAATGATATATAAACCTGAAAGGGAGAGTCTTTTTTATAGAGATTAGCCAAGAGCTGAAAAATTTAAAGTAAAGTTATGAAAAAAGGAGAATATTGATCGTGTGGAATTTTTATTTTATTGTACATAATTTGCAGGTGCTTTGGGAAATTCTGCAAGGTATTTTATAATTCCTTACTGTTTTTTATATAGACAGAATATAGATTTATTGATAAATAAAAATTAAAGTTTTTGGGATGAGATGTTCATTATTTGAAGGATAATAAAAAAGCACAACCAACGAGTTGTGCTTTTTATATTTTAAAATTCAGATTTTACAATCCGAACATTCTTGCAAATAAATCCGGGAAAACTCCTAGGATGATGATCAGAGCAATAACAATTACTGCAATGATATTGTATGTAAGAGTTACTTTTTCTGATGATTTGAATGTTGATTCTTTAAAGAAGAACATTGCAATGATCAGTCTTAGATAGTAAGCAATGGATAGGGCAGAACCTAACACAGCTACCAATACTAAGAAAGCTGCACCGTTCATAGCCTGGGAGAATAAAGCAAATTTCCCCATGAAACCAGCTGTTAACGGAACTCCTGCCATTGAAAGCATAGAGATCGTTGCGGCTGTTGCCAATAAAGGTTCAGTTTTTGCCAATCCTTTGAAAGCTCCGAAAGAAGTTTCTCTTTTTAATTTCTCTACCCAGATCAGACACATGAAAACTCCTACTGTAGATAAAGAATAAGCAAACAGATAGAAGGCAAGGTTATAAGTAGAAAGGCTTGTCATTCCGAAGAATACCAATCCGATATATCCTGCGTGAGATACTGAAGAGTATGCCAGCATTCTTTTTGCGTTCGTTTGAGCAAGACCCATAACGTTTGCCAAAAGTAATGTAATGATTAAGAATACTCCTAAAACATTAATCCACTCGTGAGTTACCCCAGCGAAACCAAGCGTCATCAATCTGAACAGGGCAAAGAATCCTGAGATTTTTACCACGCTCGCCATGAAAGCTGTGATTAATGAAGGAGAACCTGCATATACATCAGGGCTCCACATGTGGAAAGGTGCTAAAGCTACTTTGAATGCCAATGCACAAAGAATCAGTAATACTCCTAAGATGAACATTACATTTCCTGCATTTGCTACTCCAAAGTCGTGGATTTTGTACAGATCAAAACTTCCTGTACTTCCATAGATGAACGCAATCCCGAACAGTAAGAAACCTGTTGCGAATGCACCCATAAGGAAATATTTAATAGAAGCTTCGTTGGATCTCAGATCAGTTTTATTAGCTCCAGCCATTACATATAATGGAATAGAAAGGATCTCAACTCCTAAGAACATCGTCACCAGGTTCTGGTATCCGAAAAGGATGATCCCTCCACATAATGCGAATAGCATCAATGCATATAATTCTGACTGGTGGCTTCTGTGGTTGCTGAAAGCAAAACCGCCCAGGAAGAATAACAATAAAGTTGTTACGATTGATATTTTAGTGAATAATGCGGTATTGTCACTGTACTCATACATATGCTTGTAATGGTCGAAGAACGAACATTCCGGCATAAAACTTACGTACAATGCGATGATTAATCCCAAAATCCCAATGTATCTTGCGAATTTTCCTTGTTCAAAAACTCCTGAAAATAACGCAATAACTGCCGTTAGGAAAACAATAATTAAAACACTCATTTCTTAAAATATCAAATTAACTTACCATTGATTGGTAGATAAACTTCACCGAACTACTCACCATGTCGATTACCGGTTGTGGGAAAATACCTAGTAAAATCACAAAAACCGCTAAACTTGCCAATACAGAAAATTCTACGCCTGATAAATCTTTTGCTGTACTTAAAACGGCTTCATCTCCTTCTCCAAACATTGCTTTTCCGTAGAATCTTAATAAATACACCGCACAAAGAATTACCGTAAGACCAGCAATTACTGCTGCCGTTCCGTTAAAATCATAAACTGATTTCAACAAAATAAATTCCCCGATGAATCCATTGGTCAATGGAACTCCCATTGAACCTAGTATAATGATCAGGAACAATACCGCAAACTTAGGTGCTACTTTAGCTAAACCTCCCATTTGTCTGATGTCTCTTGATTTAAATCTCTTATATAAAATATCACAACAGTAGAATAATCCTACTACGTTGATACCGTGAGCAAATGTCTGTACCAAAGCTCCTTCAGCTCCTTCTACATTGAAAGTTCCTCTTAAAGTAACTACTGCAGAAGCGAAGATCCCTGCTACCATCAATCCTACGTGAGAGAAAGATGAATACGCTATGATTCTCTTCATATCCGTCTGGATAATAGCGATCAAAGCTCCGTGAACAATTCCCACAATAGCAAGAATAATTACGATTTGTCCTGAAATTCCGGCAATCGGAAGCGGAGTGATTGGAAGTAAGTAACGCATTACACCGTATACTGCCATCTTCAGCATGATCCCTGATAATAACATGGATCCCTGAGTAGGAGAGTAGGTATAGGTATCAGGTTGCCATGTATGGAAAGGGAATACCGGTAATTTCACTGCAAAAGCAAAGAAAATAAACCAGAATACCACAGTCTGCTGTACTTCGTTAAGCTGTGCATTATATAGATCTGTTAAAGCGAATGATGCAGAGTGGTTGTACACATAGATCAATCCGGCTAACATAAATAATGATCCAACGAATGTATATACGAAGAATTTCGTAGTGAATTCAAACCTTTTATTCTCTTGTCCCCAAAGTCCGGCAATGAACCAAATTGGAATCAAAGTTACTTCCCAGAAAATGTAGAATAACAATCCGTCTAAAGAAGTGAACACTCCTACAAGACCAAACTGCATCAACAGAATCAGTCCGTAGAATGTATTTCTGTAGTTTACATTTTCATTGAAAGATGATAAAATAATGATTGGAGCCAGAATATTGGTCAGTAATAAAAGAAGCATGCTCATTCCATCGATACCGAAGTGAAGAGAGCTCTTCATAAATTGTGACCATGGATAATTGATCTCGTGCTGCAATACGCTGTCTACTGTCGGAGTAAAATCAAAATCCGAAAGTACGTAGAACGTAAGGAGCATTTGTACCAATGCAATTCCAAGCGCCAAATATTTGCTGGAATTATTCTTCCAGGCAAAAACTAATCCCGAACCTACTAGAGGTAATAGTAATAATGTTAATAACAAACAAGACATTATTATTGTAATAAAAAGTTAACAATTAATATAATTCCCACCGCTAAAGACATGATAAGGATATATGTCTCTACATTTCCGTTCTGTACACGCTTCATAGCTTTTCCGCTGTCTTCAGCACCATCACCTACAAAGTTTACAAAACGGTCTAAGATACCCTTATCAAACATTTTTCCTCCGCGTCCTAATCCTTCAACAGTTTTTACAATCAATGCGTTGTAAAGTTCGTCAACGTATAATTTCTTAGCAGAAAGCTTTTCCCATCCAGTGTAACTTTCTTCTGCAACAGCCATCTTTTTCTTACTTACATAAGTATTTCTAACGATGAACCATACAGTGAAGAACATCAAGACTGTAGCTGCTAATAAGATCATTTCAGTATTGAAAGGTACTCCTGAAAGAGTAGCTTCCATCTGGCTGTAGCTTTGTTCCGTAAGAACCGGCTTTAACCATTCCATCAGTTTGGCATAATGCCCGTGACCGATAAAGTGTGGCAGGTTGATAAAACCTCCGATTACAGAAAGAATAGCCAATACGATCAATGGTAATGTCATATTAGACGGGCTTTCATGTAAGTGGTGTTTTTGTTCTTCTGTACCTCTGAATTCTCCGTGGAATGTCAGGTAGTATAATCTGAACATATACGTTGCAGTCATTGCCGCTAAAACAAATAAGATTACCCAGTAAACAGGGTTTTTAGCGAAAGCTGCTACTAAAATTTCGTCTTTAGAGATCATCCCCGATAATAAAGGGAAACCTGAGATGGCTAATGTTCCGATAAGGAATGTAGCGTGCGTAAGAGGAATATATTTTTTAAGACCTCCCATGAAACGCATATCCTGTTCGTTGCTCATCGCGTGGATTACAGAACCTGCACCTAAGAATAACAACGCTTTAAAGAATGCGTGTGTCATTACGTGGAACATTGCTGTTGTATAGGCACCAAGACCTAAAGCGATGAACATAAATCCAAGCTGTGAAACTGTAGAATAAGCCAACACTTTTTTGATATCGTTTTGACGTAGTGCATAGAACCCTGCCAAAGCAGCGGTTAAGAATCCGATGAATAAAATTCCTCCCTGTACAGTTGGTGCTAAAGTAAATAAGAAGTTGGATCTTACTACTAAATAGATACCCGCTGTTACCATCGTTGCTGCGTGAATTAACGCAGAAACCGGAGTTGGTCCGGCCATCGCATCCGGTAACCATGTATATAATGGAACCTGAGCCGATTTACCGGTAGCACCGATGAATAAACTCGCTGTGATAAAGATGATCACTGTTCCGTCTAATTCAAATTTTGAAGCGTTTTCTGCTACAGAAAGATAATCTACAGCATTCGTTTGAGAAGCGATCATGAAGATACCGATCAATAACGCAAGGTCACCAATTCTGTTCATGATGAAAGCTTTTCTTGCTGCTTTACCATATTCTTCGTTGGTATACCAGAATCCGATCAACAGGTAAGAACAAAGACCTACACCTTCCCATCCGATAAACAGGATAAGGTAGTTGCTTCCCATTACTAAAAGTAACATCGAGAAGATGAAAAGATTCAGGTAAGTAAAGAACTTGTAGAATCCTTTATCATGACTCATATATCCGATAGAGTATAAGTGGATCAGTGAACCGATACCCGTGATGATCATTACCATCATTAAAGAAAGCTGATCGATCTGGAATCCAAAATTAATCTGAACTCCGTTTACTCTAAACCATTCAAAAGCTTTTACAATGACAGGCTGGCTTTCAGAATTAAAATTCATGAAAAGGCTTACTGCAATACAGAAAGATCCGAAAACTACAGCAGTAGCCAGAGATCCTACCAATATTTTTGGAAGATTTTTTCCGAACAGCCCGTTAATAAGAAACCCTAAAAGTGGTAAAAGTACTATTGCATATACTAGATTCTCCATTCTTATCCTCTTAATTTATTAAATATACTCACATCTACAGAACGGGTGTTTCTATATAGCATCGCAATAATTGCCAGACCTACTGCTACTTCAGCCGCTGCTACCACCATAATGAAGAAAACTAAAAGTTGTCCGTCGCCGTTGCCTTTATACGCTGAAAAAGCTGCCAATAAAAGGTTTACAGAATTCAGCATAAGCTCTACACAGCCCAGAATCACAATAGCATTTTTTCTAAGCAATACTCCCATTACTCCCAGACAGAATAATACTGATGAAAGAATGATGAAGTAGTCCAAAGGGATGCTTTGTATAAATGTATTTACTTCTCCCATAATTTTATAAATCTTTTTTACCGATTAATACCGCGCCTACAATACCTGCCAGAATTAGGATGGAAGCAAGCTCAAACGGTAAAACATATTCATTAAACAAAAGTCTACCCAGATTTTTGGTAAGACCAACTCCTCTGTCTACATTTTCAACAACAATGTGGTGGTCCTGAATTCCTCTGAATACCCCTAAAACTCCAATTAATAAAAGACATGCTGTAAAAACTCCAACAAATTTTAAAGTATTGTTCTTCTTACTTTCGTCTTGTTTATTAAGGTTAAGCATCATTAAGATGTAAAGGAAAAGCACCATGATGGCACCTGCGTAAACAATAATCTGGATAATTGCAAGGAACTGTGCATTGAGAAGAATGTACATTCCGGCAATTGAAAACATCGTAACAATTAATGACAAAATAGCATATAGAGGATTTCTTGCAAATACAAAATAAACTGCACTTGCCACAGCTAAAAACGCCACCAAGAAAAATAAAAACTGATCCATTATTTTACCGCATTTTTTTGTTTCTCGGATTGTCTTGTCGTGATATCAATCCTTTCATTTATTTTTTCAACTAATTTATCTTTTCCGTAAATGAAAGAACCTCTGTTGGTTTCTACGTCTACCAATCTGTCAGTAAGATAGATGGCAGATTTAGGACAAGCTTCTTCACACATACCACAGAAAATACATCTCAGCATATTGATTTCATATACTGAAGCGTATTTTTCTTCTCTGTAAAGATGTTTTTCCTCTTTAGTTCTTTCAGCAGCAGTCATCGTAATGGCTTCTGCAGGACAAGCTACCGCACAAAGTCCGCAAGCTGTACATCTTTCTCTGCCTTCCTCGTCTCTTTTCAGAACGTGCTGGCCTCTCCAGATGGTGGTTCTTGGCTTCTGTACTTCCGGATACGAATATACTGCGGGAGCACCCTTTATCACGGTTCTTACAGCATGCTTAAATGTAATCCCCATCCCTGTAAAGATGGCAGGAAGGTAGATTTTTTCAGCAAGGGTCATTTCCTTATTGGAAACAACTTTTGATCTGTTAGTTAATTTCATTATATAATTTGAAATTTGAAGTTTGAGATTTGAAATTTAGTAGTAAGATTTTATCTCTCAAACCTTTAATTATTAATTATTATTTCTTTTAAATTTATTTCCGTTGTGGTCTGTCATCTTCAAATAATTTATAAATCCTGACAGCTGTTTAGACAAAGATATTGTTTGGCTTTTTAAAAAATTAAAAACTTCTTTATCTAAATAATTTCGGTCAAAAGCTCTGATTAATTGAGAACGAACTTCTCCAGCAGAACCTTTAGACATGGTAAGAAAGTTTATAAATTCTTTATTACCTTCTCTCTTTCAAAACCTTCAGCTATATTATCCATAATTGATGCAGATGACCTGTCAATCTGGTTTTTATCGTGGTTTAGAAATTTTGGATTCAACAAACATTCTTTTTGAATCAATTGGCAAAGACTTCTTGACTGCTGCCATATTTCTAAATCTTCAAAATTATTTATCGTTGCCATGTATTTGATATTTGAAATTATTACTCTTAAAATTACTAATTTAAAGTCAATTCGTTGAATCTCAAATTTCAAACATCAAATCTCAAATTTACTGGAACGCTAAAATTACAGCACCTGTAATTAATAGGTTTACCAATGCCATCGGGATTAATGTTTTCCATCCCAAGTGCATTAACTGGTCATATCTGAATCTTGGAAGTGTCCATCTGATCCACATGAAGATCAGAATTCCGATTACTGTTTTTGTAAGGAATGCTACGATACTCAAAATTCCTGCAGTGTTTTCACCCCAGTTCTGAGTTACCCATTCAATCCCCGGATAGTTATAACCTCCGAAGAAAAGAACTACCATGAATGCATTGGAAATAAACATGTTCACGTATTCTCCGAACATATATAATCCCAACTTCATGGAAGAGTATTCTGTAGAGTATCCTGTTACCAATTCAGATTCACACTCAGGTAAATCGAACGGGTGTCTGTTGGTCTCTGCCAAAGCAGCTACAAAGAAAACAAGGAATGCAATCGGCTGGTAGAAAATGTTCCAGTTCAATCCTGAAACCCATGGAATAACACCCCATAATTTTCCGGTAGTCTGACTTTCAGTGATTTCTTTTAAATCCAAACTTCCAGACATCATAATGATAGAAAGAAGTGCTAATCCCATCGCCAATTCATAAGAAATCATCTGAGAAGAAGCACGGATAGCACCTAGTAATGAATATTTGTTGTTCGAAGCCCAACCTCCGATCATAATTCCGTAAACCCCAATGGAAGCCATACCGATGATGAAAAGCACACCAACATCGATGTTTGCTACCTGAAGATCAAAAGAAGTACCTGCAATATTTAAACTTTTACCCCAAGGAATAACAGCTCCTGTAATCAATGAAATAAACATTACCAGCGCTGGTCCTAATACGAAAAGGAATTTTTCTGCATTAGCAGGCGTAAAGTCTTCTTTGAAGAAAAACTTTCCACCGTCAGCAAGAGGCTGCAGCAATCCGAAAGGTCCGGCTCTGTTGGGACCAATTCTATCCTGCATAATAGAGGCAACTTTTCTTTCTGCCCAGGTAGAGTAGGCTGCAATCGTAAGTGACAGCAGAAAAAGTGCTAGTACAAGTATAAGTTTAAATGTAAGTAAATCCATTTTTATTTAGATATTAAGATGTCAGATGCTAGTTGTCAGATTTAATTTGCTATCTGAAGTCTGGTATCTGAAATCTGATGTCTTATTAATTATTTTTCGTCTTTTTCACTGATTTCTTTAGCCATCGGATTGTCTAAAACTCTTAGTTCGTCTTTTGGCTTTTCGTAGTGGTTCAATGAAATTACAGAATGTCTGTCGATATGTCTAGGACCTTCTATATTCCAGTCTGATAAAGATTTTCTTTCGAAACGGCATGTATCGCAGATGAATTCTTCTACTTCACCCCACTGGTCTTTTCTGGCAGTAACTCTTACAATTTCGTCACCTTTCATCCATACTACAGCTTTTCCTGAACACTTATCACATTTACAGGAAGCGTTCATTGGTTTTGTAAACCAAACTCTGCTGGCAAAACGGGCTGTTCTGTCTGTTAATGCCCCTACAGGACAAACATCGATAACGTTTCCGATGAAGTCATTGTCTAAAGCTTTATTTAAATACGTTGAAATTTCAGCGTGATCTCCTCTGAAAAGGATACCGTGTTCTCTTGTTTCTGTCAGCTGGTTGGCTGTCAGTACGCATCTTGCGCAAAGAATACAACGGTTCATATTTAATTTGATGTGTGGTCCAAGATCATCAGCTTCGTAAGTATTTCTTTCGAATTCTGTTCTTGTATTTTCAACACCATGCTCATATCCTAAGTCCTGAAGATGACATTCTCCTGCCTGGTCACAGATAGGGCAGTCCAGCGGGTGATTTACCAGTAGGAATTCGGTAACGGCTTTTCTTCCTTCCTGAGCTTTCTCAGAAGTAAGATTTTTTACTTCCATACCGTCCATTACATTAGTTCTGCAGCTTGCTACTAATTTTGGCATAGGACGAGGATCTGCTTCAGATCCTTTAGAAACTTCTACAAGACAAGTTCTACATCTCCCTCCACTGGTTTCCAACTTGCTGTAGTAGCACATTGCAGGAGGTACAGATTTACCACCAATTTGTCTTGCAGCTTCCAGAATAGAAGTACCAGGCAAAACTTCGGTAGTTTGTCCGTCTATAGTTATTTTGAATTTTTTAACTTCTTCGCTCATATGATATGCTTTAAGCTTTATGCGTTAAGCAATAGGCTTTGTTATTTATATTTCTTTGTATTAAATGTATATCCAATTCCTCCAAGGACCTGTCCGAAAACAAAATCCTGGCGTGCTTTGTCCGGTTTATTATTTAATGTAGTTTTAATATCCCACATATTGATATAACCGGCTTTTCCTTCTAATCTCAGCATCCAGTTTTTCCAGAATACAAGGTTAAGACTGGATCTGATATCGGTTCCCATACCAGCAACGTGGAAGCGGTCACTTCTTTCATTACCAAAAAGTTTTACATTACTTTTCGGAAACATAAATCCTATTCCGGCTCCATAAGACCATACTAAATCTATATTTTTCTTATGAACAAGATTTTTGTATTTCTCAAGACCTAAGTTTTCATAATTAAGCCCGTCTGTATGTTCGAAAGTAAGGAACTTCTCATCTGCAAGATTAACCTGCCCGTTCTGAACCATTGCTGCATACTCAGGATCTGAAATATGACCTTTGAAACCTACAGTCTGGTTCTGATCCATTACATATTTCATGTGGTCTATCCCAAGTACCAATGCTAAATTATCTTTAATAAAGTATCCTATTCTGAAATTATACTGTGTTACAGTAAACCAGCTTGGATCAAAATAGACAATTCCAAATTTTGTAGGCCTGTCCTGTGCCGTTACATTGTTCAGTTGAAAGTCGTATCCATTTCCGGTAAAGTGGATATCAGAATTGCTGTAAGCTGCTCTGTTCCAACCGTAAAATACGAAAACCTGACCTTTTTTGCTTAATGGTAAAGGCTTTTCTTTTCTCTCAGCTTTAATCTGCTCTTTCTCACTTACTAAATATGATAAATCCTCTTCAACGGATCTGTTATAATTTGCAGTATCAGTTTTTTTATTCTGTGCAAATACAAAATTCGACATCATTAAGCCGACCACCAATAATTTTTTCATCTTTTACTTATGCGTTCTTTTCAACAGCCGGGATAGGGTCAGCATAATGTGCCAATCCATAATTTTGTGTCTGAGACAACTCTGGGTTTTTCACGTGCCACTCAAATTCATCTCTGAAGTGACGGATCGCTGCTGCAACTGGCCAAGCTGCCGCATCACCCAACGGACAAATCGTATTTCCTTCGATTTTTCTCTGGATATCCCAAAGCAGATCGATATCTTCCATTTTTCCTTCTCCTTTCTCGATTTTCTTTAAAATCTTGTACATCCATCCCGTTCCTTCACGGCAAGGAGTACATTGTCCGCAGCTTTCGTGATTGTAGAATCTTGCCAATGTCATGGTGTGTTCTACAATACACTGGTCTTCATCCAAAACGATGAAACCTCCTGAACCCATCATGGTTCCGGTAGCAAAACCACCATCTGCCAATGATTCATAGTTCATATATCTTGGCTCTCCGTTCACGGTTCTCAACAATAAGTTAGCCGGAACAATCGGAACAGAACTTCCTCCAGGAATACAAGCCTTTAATTTTTTACCATCTTTAATACCACCGCAATATTCATCAGAATAGATGAATTCCTCTACAGTGATCGTCATATCGATTTCGTATACACCCGGTTTGTTGATGTTTCCACAAGCAGAAATCAGTTTCGTACCTGTAGATCTTCCCACCCCGATTTTAGCATACTCAGCACCTGTAATATCAATGATCGGAACTACTGCTGCAATAGACTCAACGTTGTTTACCACCGTTGGTCTTTCCCAAAGACCTTTCACAGCTGGGAATGGCGGTTTTAATCTTGGGTTTCCTCTTTTTCCTTCAAGGGATTCAAGCAATGCAGTTTCTTCACCGCAGATGTATGCGCCACCACCTCTCTGTACATAGATTTCAAGATCGAAACCGGTTCCTAAAATATTTTTACCTAAAAATCCTGCTGCTTTAGCTTCTTCAATAGCTTCTTCAAGGATATCCGGAATCCACGAATATTCGCCACGGATGTAGATATAAGAAGTATTGGAACCTAAACAGTAAGAAGAAATCAGCATTCCCTCGATCAATAAATGAGGAAGGAACTCCATCAGATATCTGTCCTTGAACGTTCCGGGTTCAGATTCATCCGCATTCACAACAAGGTGTCTTGGAACACCTTCAGGCTTTGCCAGAAAGCTCCATTTCATTCCTGTTGGGAATCCAGCTCCACCACGACCTCTTAGTCCCGAAGCTTTTACTTCTTCAAGAATTTCGTCAGGAGTCATTTTCAAGGCTTTTTCAGCAGCTGTGTAACCTCCCTGTTTGCGGTAAGTTTCAAAGTAGCGGATACCTTCTATATGTGCGTCTTTAAGTAAAAGTTTTTTACTCATTGTTATTTGCTTATTGCAATAGGCTTTTGGCTTCTTGCATTAATTATGATTAAACGTTAAGTGAATCATTTAAAATCTAAAAGCTAGAATTTAAAATTTCTATTAGTCTAAAGCAACTTGTCCCTGTCTGCAAAGATCAAGGATTTCGTCTACTTTTTCTATCGTTAAATTTTCATGAAAGAATTTCCCCAGCTGCATCATAGGGGCGTATCCACATGCTCCAAGACATTCAGCAGGTTTTAATGTGAACATCCCGTCTTCAGTAGTTTCTCCGTCTTTAATGTTCAGTTTAGTTCTGATATGATCCAGGATTTTTTCGCTTCCACATACCATACAAGGTCCTGTTCTGCAAACTTCCAGCACATATTTACCTACCGGCTTCATATTGAACATCGTATAGAAAGTAGCCACTTCATATACTTCGATCGGTTGGATACTTAATAGTCCGGCAACATAATCCATCACAGGAACATCTAACCATCCTCCGAATTCTTTCTGTGCCAGGTGAAGTACAGGAAGAAGAGCCGATTTCTGTCTTCCTTCAGGATATCTTGCGATAATTTTGTGTACCTGTGCTAAACTTTCCGGTTTAAAAGCTATTGTTTCGCTCATTTTTTATCTAAGATTTCAGATGCCAGATTTCAGACATCAGATTTTAAATTTATATATAAAGCGAAGAGTCTAACATCTGAAATCTGATGTCTGACATCTTCTTTTTATGCGTCTAATTCTCCCGCAATAATATTCATACTACACATCGTTACAATGGCATCTGAAATTACAGAACCTGTAATCATTTCAGGGTATGCCTGATAGTAGATGAAGCATGGTCTTCTGAAGTGAAGTCTGTAAGGGCTTCTTCCTCCGTCACTCACAAGATAGAAACCTAATTCTCCGTTTCCACCTTCTACAGCATGGTAAACTTCTCCTTTCGGTACATCGGTTTCTCCCATTACGATTTTGAAATGGTAGATCAATGCTTCCATTTTCTGGTATACATCTGCCTTTTCAGGAAGATAGAAATCAGGGACATCCGCATGGAATGGTCCTTCCGGAAGATTTTCGTATGCTTGTTTGATAATTTTGATTGATTCCCAGACTTCCTGCTGACGAACCATGAAACGGTCGTAAGTGTCTCCTGAAGTTCCTACCGGAATAATGAAGTCGAAATCCTGGTATGAAGAATAAGGCTGTGCAACTCGTACATCGTAATCTACACCTGCTGCACGTAAGTTAGGACCTGTGAAACCGTAGCTTAAAGCTCTTTCGGCAGAAATAGCTCCTGTACCGATGGTTCTGTCCATAAAGATTCTGTTTCTTTCTAACAGTGTACAGAACTCTTTGAATCTTGGCGGGAATGTTTTTAAGAAATCCTTGATCAGCTCATGGAATTTAGGAGTGAAATCTCTTTCAAAACCTCCGATTCTTCCCATATTGGTAGTCATTCTGGCTCCGCAGATCTGTTCGTACATATCATAAATACGTTCTCTTTCGATGAACATATAAGTAAGACCTGTAATAGCTCCTGAGTCCATCCCGGTTACCCCGTTACAGATCAGGTGGTCACCGATTCTGGCAAGCTCCATCAGGATAACACGCATATAGTCTACACGTTTTGGAACTTCTACGCCAATCAGTTTTTCTACTGTCATGTGCCAGCCTAAGTTATTGATGGGTGCAGAACAGTAATTCATACGGTCCGTAAGGGTAGTGATCTGAGAATAGTTTCTTCTTTCAGAAATTTTCTCAAATGCTCTGTGGATATATCCTACGGTTTGCTCAGCATGAAGGATTCTCTCTCCGTCCATCGTTAAGATATTCTGGAAAATCCCGTGCGTAGCAGGGTGGGTAGGTCCCAGATTCAGGGTATATAATTGTCCGTCAATCTGTTCCTTACTTTCGTACTGGTTTAGTATATTAGATAATGAGTTATCTTTCATAATGATTGCTTTTAGCTATTTGCTTCTGGCTATTGGCTAGCTGCCATTGGCCATTCGCTTTTTTATCTTCCGAACATGCTATCGTTCTTGTCGGTTCTTGTACCGTCTTCAAGGCGATATTCCTTCAACATTGGGTGGTATCCCAGGTCTTCCATATTCAGGATAGGTCTCAGATCCGGGTGTCCTTTAAATTTAATCCCATAAAAATCAAACGTTTCTCTTTCCATCCAGTTAGCTCCTACATACAGATCTACAAGAGAGTCTACTTCAATATTTTCTCTGGACATAAAGATTTTCAGACGTAATCTGAAATTGGCCATCATATTATGCAAATGGTATACAACGCCAATTTCCTTTTCAGGGAATTCAGGATAATGAATACCACAGATATCCGTAAGGAAATTAAATTCCAGAGATGAATCTTTCAGATAGTGAATAATCTTCTTAATATCTTCTTTCTTCACTTCAATCGTCAGCATCCCATAAGGTTCTGAACTTGAAATAACAGATTCCGGAAATTCTCTTGTGATTGCTTCTAATACAAATTCGTTTGTCATTTCCGTTTAGTTGCTTATGTTGTAAGAATCTAATAATTTCTGATATTCAGGCATGTCTCTTCTTCTGATGCTTTCGCTTTCTGCAAGAGCCTGTACCTGCATTACACCTTCAATGATCTGCTCAGGTCTTGGAGGGCATCCGGGAACGTAAACGTCTACCGGAATAATTTTATCAATACCCTGAAGTACAGAATACGTATCAAAAATACCACCGCTGGAAGCACAAGCTCCAACTGCTACCACCCATTTCGGCTCAGCCATCTGAGTGTACACTTCTTTCAGGACAGGTCCCAATTTCTTTGATATAGTTCCGCAAACCATCAGCATATCTGCCTGTCTTGGAGAGAAAGAGTTTCTTTCCATGCCAAATCTTGAAGCATCATAAGTTGGGTTCAGGGTAGCCATAAACTCGATACCACAACAAGAGGTTGCAAAGGGTAACGGCCAAAGCGAAAACTTCCTTGCCATCCCGATTACACTGCTCAGTTTTGTTGCGAAAAACCCTTCTCCTTCATAGCCTTCGGGAGCAGGTGCATCTGTTCTTATTACTGGTTTTTTATCTGACATCTTGTAGATGATTTTAGATTTTAAATTTTAGATTTTAAATTAATTCTTAATGGCATAACTTAAAATCACCATCTAAAATGTTTAATTAAAATTTATAATTACTTTATTTATCCCAATCCAGCGCACCGCGTTTCCAGACATAGAAAAACGCTACGAAGAATATCGCAACGAATGTAAGTACGGCAAGGAATCCTTCCATACCGAATTCTCTGAAGTTTACAGCATAAGGATAAAAGAATACGATTTCAATATCGAATAGTACGAACAATACCGCAGTCAGGAAGTACTTGATAGAAAACGGTGTTCTGGCGTTTCCTTCTACAGGAACCCCACATTCCCAGCTTTGGTTTTTTACAGAGTTTCCTTTTTTCTGCTGTGGCCCTAAGAAATGTGCCCCAAGCAAAGAAACCGCTACAAATCCTACTGCTACACCAGCCTGGATAAGGATTGGAATATAACTTTCAGGTAAATTCATTTTTGCATTATTATCTCAATTTGCAAATTTAGCGAATAAACAAGAAAGCATGAAATTTATCAGCTTAAAAGTAGGATGAAAATGAGTTAAACCGGTAATTTAGAATCAATAAAAATTAGCTTTTTATGATTATTTTTTTGCTGTGTTTTTCCCCATTTTTTGTAGTAACTGTGGAAAAACGGACTCTCTTTCCCTGCATTTGGAATATTTTGAATTTATTTAATACCCGAAAGAGCTTACATGACAAACCAGTGCTGTTGTTGTTTTATGATCTTATTTTTTCATTTTTTTAAGAAGAGTATAAGCCATGAAGGAAATGTAACCAAAAAGAATACTCGCAAAAAGGATATTGATTACGGTGTTTGTTTTGTCATCAGGTGACTGGAAAAAGATATTATAACTGATAAATCCAGCAATTAAAATAGCAAATATAATGAGCTGCGGTTTCATAAAATTCAAAGTTTAGGTGTTATAAGATAGATTATCAGTTACTTGAGTTCCATTGAATACGTTCTTCTTCTTTTATGATTCACCGGATCGTAATCCTGCCATAGCAGCTGAATGCTTTTGTTTTCTTCCAGCTCCGGATTGGTTTCAAGGTATTTTACTCCTTTTTTTCTGAAAATATCCCAGATTTCTTTGAAAATAATGGAAGTGACCCCTCTTCTCTGATAATCAGGGTGAATACCGATCAGGTAAAAATTGGCTCTGTCATTTTTCTTTCCTGCCTGTAAAAAATGCCACCAGCCGAATGGAAGCAGTTTTCCGCCGGACTTCTGCAGCGCCTTGGAATAAGAGGGCATTGTAATGGCGAATGAGATCAGATTGTTGTGTTCATCAGCAATACAAACAATGAAATCTTTATCAATAAGTTTGAAATATTTCTCTTTGTAGGTTTTGCGCTGTTCATCCGAAATAGGGGTATACGTGGAAAGATGTTTATAAGTCTCATCCAGAAGATCAAACATAGGATCCACATACTGAATAATCTCTTCTTTCGTTTTGAATTTTAAAACTTTCAGTTTGTACTTTTCAGAAATAAGCTGATTAAATTTATGAATTTTATCCGGTAACGTTTCAGGGAAAATGATTTCAAATTCTACCCATTCTTTTTCTTTGGTTAAACCCAGGTTTTCAAGATGCTGAGGATAATACGCATGGTTGTAAATTCCAATCATGGTTGCAAGCTGGTCGAAACCTTTTACCAGCATCCCGGCTTTGTCAAGATTGGTGAAGCCCATAGGCCCTTCAATTTTGTCAATACTTTTTTCTTTAGCGTAATCAACTGCTTTTTGAATCAATGCCTTTGAAACTTCAGCATCATCAATAAAGTCGATCCATCCGAAACGAACTTTTTTAATTCCTAATTCTCTCTCTTCCTTATGATTAATCAGAACGGCAATTCTTCCAACGATCTTATCATTCTTATAAGCCAGATATTGTTTTGCCTCAGAATATTGAAGCGCAGGATTTTCATCAGCATTCCAGATGTTGATTTCGTCATTGATAAAAGACGGAACATAGTAGGGATTGTTTTTATACAAATCCATCGGGAACTTTACGAATTGCTTGAGCTGACCCGCTGTTTTTACTTCAATAATTGAAACTGTAGACATGTTTTTTGAGAGGAATTAAAGGACAAATATAAATAATAATATCGTATACTTTGGCACAGTTTTTATTTGATTATGGGTAAAATTAAACACAAAATTTATATAAAATGGTGGGTTATTATATCATTATTGGTATTTCAATGTTGGTGAGCTGGTGGGTTTCGTCCAGATTGAAATCGAAATTTGAATATTATTCCAATGTACACCTTCGAAATGGCCTTTCAGGCAAAGAAGTAGCGGAAAAGATGTTGAGAGATAACGGGATAAATGATGTTCAGGTAATATCAGTACCCGGGCAGTTGACGGACCACTATAATCCGGCAGATAAAACAGTGAACCTTTCGGAAGGAGTTTATATGCAGAGAAATGCAGCGGCAGCGGCAGTAGCAGCTCACGAGTGCGGACATGCAGTGCAGCATGCGGTAGGATATTCTATGCTGAATTTACGTTCAAAACTGGTTCCTATTGTAAATATAAGTTCTAATCTGATGCAGTTTGTTCTTATTGCGGGTATCGCAGTAATGGCGGCATCAAGAACAATTGAAAACCCAAATGGAAATACGACTGTTCTTGCCATCGGAGTAGCAATGTTTGCAATGACTACTCTTTTTGCTTTTGTAACGCTTCCCGTGGAATATGATGCAAGTAACAGGGCAATGAAGTGGCTTAAAGATACAGGAACTGTAACTGCAGAAGAGTTTGTTGGGGTACAGGACAGCCTGAAATGGGCAGCAAGAACTTACGTGGTGGCAGCCTTAGGCTCCCTGGCACAACTTCTTTACTGGGCATCTTTGCTTCTTGGTGGAAGGAGGGATTAATCATTAAATTCAAATGAAACATATTGCATCTCGGAAAGCTTTTCTGAGATGCTTTCTTTTTGTGCCAGTTTCAGTGAGGCGGTAAGAATACAGTTTTCATTCGCATCGAAGTTCAAAACTTTAGCATCAAATTTTGAAAGCAAGGTGAAAATCGTGTTCTGCTGATTGAAGTTGAACCGGATCTCTACTTCTGTTTCCAGTTCTCTGGTAATGATGCTGGCCTCTTCCAATGTGATCTTTGCCGATTCTTTATAGGTTTTTACCAATCCTGAAACCCCTAATTTGGTTCCCCCGTAATAACGGACAACAATGACAAGTACATTGGTGATTTCATTAGCCAGAAGCTGGTTGTAAATTGGCAAACCTGCACTTCCGGAAGGCTCACCATCATCATTGGCACGGTAATTTTCACCATTCAATCCCATTCTGAAGGCATAGCAGTGATGAGTAGCTTTCGGATGTTCTTCTCTGATCTTTTCCAGCGCACTCTTTAATTCTTTTTCATTGGTTACCGGAAAAGCAAATCCGATGAATTTGCTCCCTTTTTCTTTTAAAAGAGTATTTTCTATGGGTTTTTCTATGGTTTTATATTCAAACGTCATTGGAGGTTCCTGCTTTGTTGATGCAAAAATATTAAATGCTTTACGATTCTGCACCATGATCATAAATTAAGCCGTCAGTTTAGACGGCTTTTCTTTTATTTTTGTTTGAAAAATGAGATCGTATTATCTCTGAAGTTTTCAACTTTAGTAGGTGTATAATTGAATTCAGGGGCTTTTGTACCAATTTCAAGGATAAGATTTTCATTTTTTATCACTATTGCTTCATCCCAGAGACCTGCATTAATAAATTCCTGCAGCGTAAAACGGCCGCCCTCGATAATAACTGACTGTATCTGTTCTTTATACAATACCTCCGTGAGTTCACCCAGAAAATCAGCCTTGTTGATTTTAATGAATTGAATATGTCCTTCAATACCTTCTTTCACAGAATTTAAAACCAATGTTCTTGCTTCATTGTTATAAATATTGAAGCTGGCAGGAACTTTTAAATCAAAATCAATTAAAATCCGGACAGGGTTTACTCCTTCTGCATTTCTTACGGTAAGGCTTGGATTGTCATTTAATGCAGTTTGAGTTCCTACTAAAATGGCATGCTCGTCAGCTCTTAACTGGTGAACAAACTGATTCACTAACGAGTTTGAAACAGCAGTCGGTTTAAAATCTTTATCAAGAAAACCATCACCGGATTCTGCCCATTTTAAAATGATATAGGATCTTTTCTTTTCGTGGTAGGTGAAAAATCTTTTGTTCAGTTCAATGCATTCTTTTTCAAGAATTCCTGATACGGCTTCAATTCCAGCATCCTGAATGATTTTTTTTCCCTTGCCGTTCACTTTGTCATGAGAATCCATAGCACCAATCACCACTTTTTTAAAGCCCAGTTCTTTAATCTTTAAAGCACAAGGCGGTGTCTTGCCATAATGGGCGCACGGTTCGAGAGATACATAGATCGTTGATTCCGGGATCAGATCTTTATTTTTAACGGAATTGATGGCATTGATTTCTGCGTGGTTTTCTCCTGCTTTGTGATGGTATCCTTCGCCAATGATCTCTCCATTGTGTACTATGACACTGCCCACAAGAGGGTTGGGGTAAGTGTTGCCAAGAGCTTTTTGAGCCAGCTCGATACATCTTTTAATATAAAGTTCGTCGTTGTTCATGTTTTATAAAAAGAAAAAGCGAAGACAAATTGCTTTGCTCCGCCTTTATTCATTTTGTTATGTTTTATTCTCCACTGATAATGCTGTGGAGATTTTGTTTTAATGTTTCAAGATGAGCTTTTTTCTCATCAATCGTGTTGTAAGTATCTTTCAACAGAGGGTTTTCTCTCGACGGTTTGTTGAAGAAAGAAAGGTTGTTTTCCAGTTTTACAATTTCTGCCTCAAGATCAGAGATTTGATTTTTGATCTTTCTTGCTTTGTCGGTAAGCTGATTTTCAGATAAACCTTCTTCTTTCAGCTCAAGCTCGTTGATTTTATTTATTTTCAGTTTCTCTCTTAATGTTTTGTTGAATTCAGAGTTGATTGAAATTTTATCTCTCGGAACTTTTCCGATGTTATTCCATGAAGTCTTGATCTGCTCAATTCTTTCGATGCTTCCTTCTTCATTGGAAACTTCTTTCAGTTCATCAAGAAGGGCTTTTTTGTTTTTATAGTTTTCCTTCCAGTTGTCGGTAGAAGTATTGCTCTTCTCTCTGTAATTGTTGAAGAATGCATTACAGGCGTCACGGAATTCATCCCATATTTTATTGGTCATGCTCTTTGGAACGTGGCCGATTTTTTTCCAGTCTTCCTGAAGTTTTTTGAATAACGGAACGGCGATATCCCATTCCTCGTTATTCATATTGTCCTGTGCAGTCTGGATCAGTTTTAATTTTTCTTCAAGATTTGCCTGTTGAGAACCTTTCAACGATTTGTAGTAATTATTTTTCGTTGTATTAAAGCCTCTTAGTGTCGTTTTGAAATCATTCCAGTTTTGATTGGAAAGTTTTCTTGGAACACTTCCTGTTTTTAAGAATTCAGAACGCAGATCTTCCACTCTTTTGATGGCATTCTGCCAGTAGTTGTGGTTGGGTGTTTCCGAAGGTTCAGACAGTTTCTTGATCTCAGCGATGATCTCATTCTTCTTTTCAAGGTTTACAGTCTGTTCTTTTTCAATGGATGCGGAAAGTTCAGACTTCCTTTCGTGAATTTTGTTGGAAATTTCTTTGAATTCCTCCCATGTTTTTTCGCGGAACTCTTCAGCAACAGGCTCTGCTTCTTCTTTCCAGAGTTTATGAAGATATTGAAGCTCGTTTAACGCTTTCTGAATTACAGGCTCATTTTCAAGCTCTTTAGCACGGGCAATGATATGCTCTCTCTTTTCCAGGTTGTGGCTGTATTCCTGTTCCAGAAATTCTTTATTCAGATCCAGCATCTGATAAAACTGATTCAGATGGTGGAAATAATTATTATTAAGAATTTTGAATTCAGACTTGGCAACCTGTCCGGCTTTTGACCAGTCTTCTTTAATCTCGCGAATAGATTTGAAAAGATTGATTCCCGGTTCAGAGCTTGTGTATAGATTTTTAAGTCTTTCGATAATACTTTGGCGGTGGTCCAGATTCTTCTTTTGTTCTTCTTCCTGTCCTTTCTGGTAGTCATCATGTTTTTCCTTGAAGATATTAACCAATGCAGAATATTTTGCCTGAGATGGATGTTCATAGCTGAAGTTTTCAGCAGGATTTCCGGCTTCTACATATTCATGCTTTTTATCTTCCACTTCATCATGGATATAATGACTTGCTTTTTCCTTCAGCTGATTGAATCTTTTGAAATTCTCACCGGCGTTGGGAGTGTTGATGATTTTTTCCATTTCCTTTAAAGCATCGGCAAGGGAAATTTCTTCTTCATGTTCATCCAGGTGTTCTGTATCATCGTCATGGTGGTTTGCATCATGAGAAACCGTGTTTTCTGATGTGTCCTGAGATACTTCGTTAGGATTTTTCTTTTCTTCGTTTTCAGAAAGATTGTTTTCTGTAGTCATAGCAAATCTTTTATGTGAGTGGCGTTAATATCCTTTAAATATAGCTGTAAGGCCAATTAAAGTACTAATTTATGTTATTTTTTTTGAAAATTCCAAATTTCCCAGGCTTTTTCTGCTTGCTGTTCAAGCATATAGTAGCCATTCACGGTTTTTGCTCCATTTTCAGAGGCATTGATGATGAATTGGGTGTAGTTGGGATTGTAAATCAGGTCGATAACCAGATGATCTGAAGAAAGCCCGTCAAAAGGAAAATTAAGACAGTCTTTCACGTTCGGGAAAGTACCTACCGGAGTACACTGAATGATAATTTTATGGTCGGCAACAGTTTCCTGCTCAAGATTGTCAAAATTGATTTCCGTACTTCTGGAAATGGTGACTGAAGGAATATTATGCTTGTCCAAAGCATATTTGACGGCTTTTGCAGCTCCTCCGTTTCCTAAAATCAAGGCTTTATCCTGTGAAGGTTTTCTGTGCAAAAGAAGCGTCTTTTCAAAACCGAATGCATCTGTATTATAGCCGGTTTTTTTACCATCCTGAATAAGAACGCAGTTTACGGCGCCTATTTTCTCCGCTTCATCACTTAATTCATCCAGATAATCTATTATTTTTTCTTTGTAAGGAATCGTTACATTGAAACCTAAAAGGTCCGGAGAAGCAAAAAGCTTTTCTACTTCATTAATTTCGTTCAGATCAAAAATATCGTAGGAGAAGTTCTTCAGCATGAGCTTTTGGAACTTGTTTTCGAAGAATTTTTTAGAAAAAGAATAGGAAATGTTTCGTCCTATCAATCCTAATTTTTTATTGGAATCCATCTATCAAAAGTAAAAAAAAGACCGGATAAATCCAGTCTTTTAATTTGAAATATTTTTTAATAATTAATCTACGATAAATTTAGTAGAGAAATTATCTGTTTTCAGAATGTAAGTTCCTTTAAGCAAACCTTTAAGGCTGATCTTATTTGAATGTCTGAAAGGATTGGCAATCGTTTCAATTAATTTTCCGGAAAGATCATAGATATCAGCTTTTGAAATTTTATTAAGGTTTTCTCCTTTTACAAATAATTCATTATTTCTTATCGGGTTAGGGTAGATGGTAAACGCTGATTTATCATTTTGGTTTTCAGCAGTAGCCAAAGTAGTTCCGAAACATGTCCAGCTTAGGTCATCCAGAGCCACTCTGTTGGTAAGAGAAGAATTGGTCAGTTTAATGACAGCATTTCCGCTTACATTTATATTATTAATGGTAGTTGTAGTAACAACATTACTGTAAGGAATAGTTCCTACATTGACGTCGTTTACAAGAACATTGAAGTATCCTGCGCTTCCGGAGAATTTCAATTGAGTTGTTAATGTTAAACTCTGAACTCCACCTGAGAAAGTTGAACTTGTTAAAGTTCCATTTTTTATGGTAATAGCTTTATTATTGATGGTCTGGTCAACTCTTGCGTCTGTAGCAGTCCATGAAATTCCATTGTTGGTCCAGTTTACTGTCATGTATGTATTTACAGGGCCGGTGATCATTTCAAAATTTTCAGTTCCGCAGCTTCCTCCTCCGGCAGGTGTATCAAGAGTGGTTTCTGTAGCGGTTGTGCTTTGTGGAGAAGAGTTTGAGAAAGCATCTTTAGCAATGATATAGAATGTATATTGAGTAAGCGGAGATAATCCTGAAACAATAGTAGATGTAGTTGTCCCTGAAACAGTAGCTTTTAATGTTCCGTTGGCGTAAATCTGGTAAGATGTTACTCCCACATTATCTGTTGCAGCTGTCCAGCTTAAAGCAATAGAGTTTGAAGTTGGATTGCTGGCAACAAGGTTGGTTGCTGCTGTAGGGGCCTGGCTGTCAATAACCGGAGCTCCCCAGATCTGGGTAACATATTCAGGGTGATCAATGAAAGGGTTTCTGTTTCCCTGATAAGTATAAGAAGCATTGTTTCTGGCAATTTCTTCCGGCGATACCGGATCCATTGCATTCCACGCTAAATACTGATTAAGTGCCCAGGGCTGTAATCCCGGAAATGCTGTGTTGCCAAGCATATCACCGGAAGTGAAGTTAGGAAGTTTATCCTCATATCTTGTTACAAAATAAAGAATCATTCTTGCGATGTCTCCTTTGAAAGCATCAATGGGTTCAAATACGGTACCTGCATATCCTGCAGATACAGATGTACCTAGTTTTGATCCGTTTTTAGAGGTGAAAGAAGGGGTTCCTACAATTCCGAAAGGATAGTTGGATCTCATTCCGTTTACTTTTCCGTCTGTAGCACGGATAAAATGAATGTCAGCGACCATTGGGGAAGCATTGTTGAACAAACTTTGAGGAACAACGTGCTCTCTGTTGTAGCAGTCACCTTCATTAGAATATCCGGCAGATCCGCACTGACTGGTTCCCAGGGTGAAATTATACTGATCCGCTCCATTGGGGTTTTCAGAATAAATATCCAGAATTGTTCCGTCATTTTCATAAAAGTAATCACGATCAGTAGTGGCATAGCCAGTCCATAAACCTCCATAGCCATTGTCTATATGTCCGTTGCTGATAATGGTTTTCAGAGCTGTTTTCAGAGCTGCACCTGTTAAGGTTGGCGATTGATTGTAATATCCTGCCGGAGCCTGTGCCAAAGCGCTCATAAATGCAACGCTTAAAAGAAAAAAAGATAAAATTTGTTTCATTTTTTAAAATTGGGGCGTAAAGGTACGAAAAAATGAAACCCAAGTATATTAATTGTGTGTAATATATAAACTTAAAATATTAGCTTTTAGTAATATATTCTTTGCTGATTTTTGAAAAGAACCATGAAATAGTGATTCCAAATAAGGAAGCCGTAAGGGCTACAATAAGATAGTTCTTTCCAACAATTTTTACCGGGAATGGCAGAACCTCATTGGCTCTGAAGAATTCTGTGTAAAGCTGGAAATAGCAAAGTGCTGTTCCAAAAATTAATCCGGTAATTACTCCGGAAATAACGATCAGTAGTCCGGTGTAGAAATAGGTCATTCTTAAATGGCTTAAAGGGAAGCCGAGTGATATCAATGATTTTGCCTGCTCTTTTTTATCAAGCTGAAGGATGATAATGGCTCCGGCAAGATTAAAGGTGGTAATAAAGATGACCAATGCAAAGATCAGGTAAATAAAAAGCTTTTCAGTGTTGATCATTTTCCAGAAAGCAGCATTTTCTTCTTCCTTGGTTTTGATCTCAATATTTTTTCCGAGTGAAGAAAGCAGACTTTGTTTTACTGCATCTGCATTTTCCGGATTTTTCAATTTAATAACAATCTGGTATGCCGAATTTTTAGGAAGACTGAGTAATTCTTCCGTAAGCTCAATAGGAGAAACGATATAATTGTCCAGCTGGTCTTTTCCGGGGAAAACACCCGTTACCAGAATATCTCGTTTATTATAGATGTCTTCTTCCTTGGTGATAATCCCTGTTCCCGGTTTGGGCATGAAGACTGTTGCATAATGATTGGAAGAATCTACAGGAATTGATAGTCTGTTATCCAGACTGTTCTCCATCAATACCTCATTCGAGTATCTGAAACTTGGATACGTTCCGTAGAATACTTCTTTATTGATAGGATTTACCTTCACATAGGCAGAATCTACACCTCTTAAGTAAGCAATATCGCCCTTTCCGTTGAAGCTGATGTATACTTTTTCTTCAATAACACGGGAGAAACTGCTGATTTCTTTGTTGCTGATGAGAGTTTTTGTGACATTATCCAGATTTTTAATTGTTTTTCCGGAAGTGCTTTTTAAAGTAAGATCAGCATGAAGATTGGAAATAAGGTCTTTATTCAGGTCTTCAAGTCCTGAAAATACCGAAATAATGACGAACATTGCAGCCACAGCAACCGTCATGGCACCCACGGCCAGCCACGTAATGAACGTAACGGCAGTACTTCCTTTTTTAGCCAAAAGGTATCTGGATGCTATGTAAAATGCAATATTCTTCAAGATCTATAAAACAGGATTGTCGCCTTCGCCTCTTAATTCTCTTTCCAGTCTTTCAACATCATCAAGAGCGGTATCTAGGTAAAAGTTAAGTTGTGGAATAATACGCACCTGTTTTGCCATTTTCTGGCCAATAAAGTTTCTGTATTGAGGTTTGTTTTCTTCAATCTCCTTCATCACAGCGGTACGGAATTCCTGTGGAAAAATGCTTAAATAAATCTTGGCAATTCCTAAGTCGGCAGTTACTTTTACATCTGAAACAGATACCAATATGCTCTGTTTGCTTTCTGCAGCCTGTTTGCGGAAAAGTTCCGCGAAGTCTTCCTGAATGATCTGTGCTACTTTTCTTTGTCTGTTACTTTCCATAATTTCTGCAAATTTAGTACTTTTGTTTGAATTGATACTTTGAAATTCAACTGTAGTATCAAATTTACGATTAATTATATTGATTACTATTTATGAAGCTAGAACATATTGGTATTGCCGTAAAGTCTTTAGGTGTTTCTGATGAACTTTTTACAAAACTATTAGGAAAAGAATCCTATAAAAAAGAAACAGTGGAAAGAGAAGGCGTGGTAACTTCTTTTTACGAAACAGGAGAAAGTAAAATTGAACTTCTGGAAGCCAGTAATCCTGAAAGTCCGATCTCTAAATTTATTGATAAAAAGGGAGAAGGCATCCATCATCTCGCATTTGGGGTTGAAAATATCCTTGAGGAAGTAAAAAGATTAAAAAAAGAAGGATTTCAGTTTATCTCTGAAGAACCGAAAGAAGGTGCTGATAACAAATTAGTTGTATTCCTTCATCCGAAGTCTACCAACGGCGTGCTGGTAGAACTTTGCCAAGAAAAGCAATAAAAAATTTTGTAGTGAAAGAAATTTTACTATTTTTGCAAACACAAAATTTAACCAAGTTTTGAGGTCCTATAGCTCAGTTGGTTAGAGCACCTGACTCATAATCAGGTGGTCCCTGGTTCGAGCCCAGGTGGGACCACAGAAAAACAACCGCTTACGTACGTGAGCGGTTGTTTATTTTTTACAAAATTCAAATTTATTTTTTCAGAGAATGGGTTCTGTTTGTTTTATAAAGACGGAATAAGTGATCATAAACCACCATCTCGAATAATCTTTGATGGGAGATAAACAATCGGTTAATATGCATATGAAAAACACTTTTAAAGAAATCTTTTGGTTTTATTTTTAATACATTGTCATTTTCTAATTTTGAAAGTTCTTCAGGCTTAAATGCAATTTCAGTGATATTACTTTTTATTAAATTTCTGATTTCTTCATATTCCTCAGAGGTAATAAATTCAAAGTAATGAGGATAAAACTCATTATACTTTTTCTTTAACTGATTATTTAAGTTCTTATCTGCATTGAATTCTGATTTGAAAGCATTTTCAGAACGCTTTGCAAACTCTATTTTCTCTTCAGGAGATAGGTTGAATGCTGATAAAATTTGATCTATATAAAATAAAGAAGTAATGATCTTTTCTTCATCACTGTATTCCAGGAAATTCAAAATCAATTGGCTGCTTTTAAAAAAAAGGTCTTCCGCATATTCTATTGTGTTTTCACCATAACGTTCAAGTTCTCTTGAGTAGGTATCCATAATGATAGAAGCGACTTCTCCCGATTCCAGATAGTCCTTAAATAAGGAATTGATCATTCCCAGGATAATACTATAGGCAGTTATATTTTTAAGGTTTAATCTTATTCTCAGGTGGGGTTTAGGATCGTTATATCGTATAAAAAACCATTGATCAATAAGGTTTTGAATTTGTAATTGTTCAACTAATGGTTCTATAACTTCCTGTAAAATAGTATCTGAAGTTTTGATGCCGGTGTAAACTTTGAAATAAAGCCATTCACTTCCCGGATGAAATTTTCTGGTTATCATCTTATTTATAGATCTTTATAAAGAGAAAAAACGAATTGATGAACATAATCTGACTGATCATTATACAGGAACTCCTCAATAAAAATTAGTTTCTCAGTTTTTACGGATGATAAAAACATTTGAATTAAATCGTAATTTTTCAGATTGACCGCCAGTGTATTATCTCCTTTTACCCACTGTATCCATTGTGGAATTTGTTTTAATTTTCTCCACTCTTCAATATTTTGAAACAGAAGATCTCTTTTACCAGATTGAAGAATGGAATCAAAATAATGAATTTGTTCAGGATCAATTTTCCACTGTGCTTTAGACAAAATGATATTTTGATATTCAACTCTTGGCAGGAAGTCATAGATTTGGGATAAACCACCCCAGCTAAATGATAAATAAGGTTTTACATTCTGATTATTATAATCGCATAAAAAATGGTAGACAGGTAAAGAGTTGTTTAAATAATTATGGGCATTCGTAAGATGAGGAATAATTTCTTTATTGTGCTTCTTTGACCTTAGGAATAACTGGTTATTCTTTATGGACAGGTACAAGTCTTCCACAAAAATTTGATTGTCTTTTTCTAATGCAGAGCTCGCCAGATAAGGAATTTCATATTCTCTTATAGAAGGTCTTCTGATCACATTTCCAATTCTGGATTCGGGTAAGTGTACAATTTCTGCTAAAATTTTGTCTGGATTAAGTTCCTGTTCTTTTTCAGCAATGGCTTTCACCAAATCTTTTATAGATGATTTTTCTGAACAGAATCTGCCCAATAATTTTCCGGCATTTCCACCGGCAGATTTTAAAAATAATTTTTCCTGCTGATTTTCTGAAATGATTTCGGTCATAACGGACAATGTATCTGGCAGTTGATTCCACTGTTCCTCAAAACCATTAAAATCATCATCAGTTAAATGTATTACATGATCTTTATTCCAATAAGCTTTTTGTAATTTCCGATTGAGAATAATTTGTACCGGATTAAGATTTACCTGAATTTCTTTTTTCTGATTAGAATAGGGCAGGATTAAATCTTCAATATAAGGATGAACGCCTTTGGCCGGAATATCTTGTAAATAGCCAATTCCTATTTCCGGATCTAAAGCATAAGATAATGGAACTTCTTCATTGTCAAATCTTTCATAAAAGGCTTTTTTGAATTTTTCTAAAGCAGATTCTTTGTAAGGAACAGCAATTTTATTCAGAAAAGAGATTCCTTTCTTCAGTTCTTTTTTCCATTGATAGGATAAATTTGTTTCATCTTCAAAATAAAGATCTGTCTGAAAAAGATATTTCTTTTCATATTGTACATTCAGCTTTTTGATGAGTTCTTCAATTTCAGAATATGCTTCTGCCGTATTTCCAAAATGTAAATCAAGTTCACTGATCTTGTTTTTAATAGCCACCAAAATATCTTTTTCCTGATGTCTGCCAATGTTGTTTAGCATGTAAATTAATCGTTCCAGAAAATCTCCTCCCGAAACTGTTGGATTAATTTCACTTATCAAAACCTGATTTCCGATAAGCTCATCAATAAATTCCCGGGCTTCTTCAAAAGATATATCTTCATGAACAAGAGAGCTGGCAAGCTGGTCAATTGTTTTACCCGTTTCTGAAAACTGTAGTATAAGTTCTAACTCTTTGGAAATGGGAGCGGAAGAAATGATGTAATCTCTTTTTCCTCCTGTATTTTCATATTCTACAAAGCGAATTTTATTTCCAACCTTATGAATACTGTTGTTAGGAAAAAAAGAGATACTGTTTTTAATGGACGGAATTAAAAGAAGTTGCTCTGATAGCGCTACTAAAAAATGCATATCCAGCTTTGTATCTCTTACTTTTGTAGGCTCTGAGAATATCGGAAATAGAGTCTCTTTTTCAAATTTTCCTATACTAACTCCTGAAAATAAACCAAATGGGGTACAGCGGGTACTTGAGCGGTTATAATATTTTAATAATGAAATCTTTGTTTTTTCATTTGGCAAATTAGATGTTGTATGTTCACGATCCGTCAATTTCTCTATCTCATCATATAAGGAAAGAGAAGCTAAATAAATAGCTTCTCTAAAAATTGTATGGTTGCAATATTTTTCTAAAGATCCCTTGGCGATGTTTTCACCAGAGAAATTATCCTGAAATTCTTTGTATGAAAAAAGAGGTGATCTGACAACAAATGTATCAAAAAACTGAAATGGAAAACGTGGCATTAATTAAATGAAATAGGGATTTCTATAAAGCTGTTATTGTAAAATTTTATTTCCATAGGAACTGCAGCATCCTTGATGGTTTCTTCACTTACATCTTTTCCTGTTCCATAGTTGATCTGCATAAGCGGATTTTTTATAGCTCCTAATACTAAAACCAGTTTACTTCCTTTTTCCATTTTTTTACTTACAAATTCATTGTTGGTAACAGTTATACTTGTTTCTTTGTTCTCACGCAGCAATTTTCTTTTCTCTGAGCTTTTAGCATAGCTTGCTCTTCCATAATAGGTGGATAACAGAAAATATTTACCTTCTTTGGTCTTTTCATAAAGTTTCATATATACATCAACATCCTTTTTATTGACAGATAATTTCAGATTACCCACAAAGTTTCCTGTAAATTCCACCGGTTTTTCAAATGGCTCTGATGAAAATACAACGGCGTCCGGACTGTAAATTTTACTATCCAGCACGTTATCTTTTTGCTTAAAAAGCTCATCTGCATTGGTACGGTCTTTTAAATCTACCGTAAGCGGTGTGAAGTCTTTATCTCTATCTTTTGCTGGAGAAAGCTGATGTTGGTTTGTGATATAGAATTTTAATTTATTTTTATCAAAATTATCAATGCTTGAGGTACTTTTCCATTCATTGGTTCCCATTACCTGATAATTAATTTTATCTTTTAAGAAAGCTGGTTTTAATTTACCCTTCAGAATATAATCAAACCATTCCATTGTTATATTTGCGATATCCATATTGGCTTCAGAATCAATAGTATATCCTTTTAGATTGTTTTTGATATACCCCTGAGCTCCCGAATGATCATAGGGCCCGATAATCAAATAATGATTAGCGTTTTTGTTGTATTTATAGTGATTTCTGAAATAGTATAACGCTCCCAGCTGATCAGAATCATAATATCCCGTAATGGTTAAAACCGGGATGTTGATATTAGAATATTCCTTTTTGTAGGGAATCATTTTCTGCCAATAGCTGTCAAATGCCGGATGCTTTAACCAGCGCTGAAATATGATATTTTTTTTACCGGCAATAGAATCCAACTTGTTAAATGCCTCACCACCTTCATACCATTTTTTAAAAACAGAATTCCATTGATCTTCATCTTTAAAACCTGCATCAAGCATTTTATTGTTGGTAACATAGTTAATCCAACGAAGAGAATAGGAAGCAAAGATGTTATTATTCATGGGGAAATCTACTACGCCAATTCCTACAGATGCCTGTGGAATAATAGTTTTTAGAGCCGGATGAATATTTTTAGCGGCTGCCCATTGGCTGAATCCCAGATAACTGCCTCCGATCATTCCTACTTTGCCATTGCTCCATGGCTGTTTTATCACCCAGTCTATAACCTTATTTATATCTTCCTGCTCATGCTCAAAAGGTTCTATGGCAGCGTTACTCGTATATTTTCCTCTGGGATATATGTAAACAGAATGATAACCATAGCTTGCCTGTACTTTTTGATCATTCGCATCTTCTGCATCAGGATAGATGGAATTGACCAGGATGGTAGATTCCGGACTAGCTATTTTTTTATTTAAAACAACCCTTATACTAATTTCATTATTGATTAATAAACTGTCTTTTACCTCAAAGTTCCTGGAGTCGAGTTCTTTTAAATAATTTTTAGCAATATCAAATGTAGGTCCTGTTATATATGAGTTATAACTTCTGCATAGTTGTAAAGCTTTTTTCAGATCTACGCTGTCTTTTTTCTCAAAATCATTTTTAAGAGTAGCCAGAATTTCTTTTTTTGTTTTCTCGGTATCACCATTGAAATAGCGGGGAAGTATGATCTGTGTTTTTATAGGCAGACTTTCATATTTTTTGAGAAATTCTTCTTTATATTTTTCCTGAAAATTTTTGTGCGAATCTTTATTTTTTTGAGCATTTATGTAAATTTCATACTGTGTTCCCATAGCATATGAAATAATGGGATTACTTTTTCTGTAAACACTGCGTACTGAATCAAGCTGACTTAAAGCAATATCATAGTTTTGTGCTGCCATACTTACTCTAAAAAGATTATCATACTTTACCGCCTTGTCTTTTTCTTTATAATTCTTTTGTATTTCAGAATTCAAATAAAAAATCAAAGGCTGCAGTTTTTCAATATTGTAGTCATTAAAATGTTTAATACTTATTTTCTGAGAAAAAATAATAGTACATGATAAAAAGAAAGGTACAATTAGTATGTATTTCATAGAATGAAAAATCAGTAATTTTTTCCAAAATTACTGATAAAATGTTGAAGTAGTTATTAAATTTTTAGTTTGTTCCTGTTTGGATATCGATCGTATCAAGTGTTTTATTTACAACTGTGTCGTTCGCTCCATTGTCTCCTGCAAAACCTGGGTTGTCTATACCTAAACCTCCCCTTATGGAATTCAGTCCACGTGTTATTTTAGACATTTGAAGTTTGTTTAAAGATAATTTTTTTTCTGTTTTCTTAAGCTTTTTCACTAGTAAAAATGATTTAAAATTGATTTAATAAATTGATGTGCAAATAAAGTTCTAATCTTGCTAAGAACGAAAATATACATGCCGAAATTGATAAATTTCGATAAGATCAGGTGGTAACGTATTGTTAATTAATGTGTTGTTGTTTTGGTTTAGTTGAGTGCTTTTATGTAGTAAGAAGGAAGAGTCCCCGTTATTTTTTTGAAAGCATTCGTAAAAGATTCAGCGTTGTTGTAGCCTATATCATTTGCAATTGCAGCAATGGTATGTTTTCTTATTTTCTCGTTAGATTTTAATTCTTCGACGATATAATTAATTCTAAGTTCGTTCAGATATTGTGAAAAGTTTTTACCCTTTAATTCATTCACGAGCTTAGAAAGATAGTCTCTGTTGGTGTCAAACTCTTTTGAAAGAGAGTCTAATGTAATATTCTTCGCAAGGAAGCTATTTGTCTTCTCAAATTCCTCAATTTTGTCAATTAATATTTTAAATTTTGAGTTGGTAGAGAGATCATTCTTGGTCGTCTTTTCTTTTCTTTCAATAGAAGCAGAGGGAGCTGTGTTACTTTCTGGTTTAATTTCCTCTATAAATACATGAGCAGGAACTATTACAGGTTTTTCTAACAGTATTTTAGCCTGTTTTTCATATTCTTTTATCTTTTTCCTGTTTTTTCGGATAATAAATATGAAAAGTAAAGTAATAAATAACAGAGAAACTATTAACCATATATTCTGATGGTTCAGTTTATCAATTATATTTAATTTTTCTTTCATAAGTAAAGGGGTATCATACTTTTTCAGAATTTCTTTTGAAAGATTTTTTCGGTTCACAGCTATTATACTATCACTATACATCAGGTTGTCAATGTACTTTAGCTGATTTTTGAGGTCTCCTTTCTTTTTATAAAAATCAATTAGAATTTCATATCCATCTCTTTTTATGGCCTCGAAGCCGTTAAAATTGAAGGAAATAGAATCTGCTTTTTTAAAATACTCTACAGCCTCTTCTTCTTTGTGATTTTCATATTTTATTTTTCCAAGATAATAGTATAAAATACCTAAATTAATATAGTCTTTACTATTAATTAATCCTTTTTCAATGTTGGATAAAATGACATAAGATGACGAAAAATCCTTTAAATAAAAAAGGCTGATTCCTTTTATCATAAGCAGATAATTGTAATTGGAGTAATCATTATACTTTTTACATTCTGCCAATCCGAGATCTGCAAACCGGATACTTTTTTTATAATCCTTGCATTTTGTATAGATGTTAGCTAAGGAAAAAATGGACGAAATATAGTTTTTAGCATCGAGGTTTGTATTTTTAACTTTATCCTTTTCATAATTGTAATATTTTATAAAAAGTGGCAAAGCCTCCTCGTACTCCTCTGTCGCAGTTTTTAATATAGCAATAAGCTTGCTTACATAATAAAATTGTTCCTTGTTTTCAGCCTTATTCAAATTGATAGCAACAGTATATTCATCTAAAGCTTCTTTGTATTTCCCTTCATTGTTGAATAAAATACCCTTTAATATATAAGATTTTGCCGGGTAATCGTAGTTATTAACGTTTTTTGAGGCAGAGATGAGTGAATCTGCAAAGGGATGCCCGTTTTCATTCTTCAGATTTTTTACCCGTGCTATATTATAATATCCATCAAACAGGATGTCCCTATTATTTTCTTTCTTTCCTTTTAATAGAATGTAATTGGCTAGAAGCTCAGCTTTATCGTTGTCAACCTGGAATACTTTATTGTAAGCATCATTAATATACTTATAACTTTTATTCTTTAACGAGTCTGGAATGTTTAGTCCCTTTATGCTTTGAGAAAAGAAAAAAACAGGGAAAACAGTTAAAATAATTAAATGAAACTTCTTCATATTTCTAAATACACTGCAAATTTATGAATTATCATCGGATTTTTATCATGGAAGTATAAGAGGTTGTTTATCAGTTGTGTATTGATCTCTTTGAATCGTGAATTTGTAAATTTTTGGAAAAAGATATACCGATATTGATCAATCTCGGATTACTAATCTTGTAAACCTTAGGTATAATCATGATGTTTGCATCAGAAATATTGAAAGTAAATGAGGAAAATAGTAATATGTGTAAGTGTTTTGCTTCCGTTGTTGGGTTTCTCTCAAGAGAAGAAAGATTCCATTAAAACAGTTATAGAAAAACAAATTGCAGAAATAAAAGTGAATGGTAAAAAACCTTTTTTTGAACAAAAGGATGACCGTTTTGTTTTTAATGTTGAAAATAGCGATTTGGTTGTAGGAAATCACATATCCGAAGTTCTCTCTCAAACACCATTATTAAAATTAGATGATAATAAAATAACTCTTCTGGGAACGAACGCCTCTGTTTACATCAATGACAGAAAATCAGTTCTTAAAGGCAAAGATTTAATACAATATCTTAATGCTATGCCGGCTTCTAATCTGGTAAAGATAGAGCTGGTTACCAATCCTTCCTCAAAATATGATCTGGAGGATGCAATGATTATTAATCTGAAGCTGAAGAAACTGGAAACAGATGGACTGAAAGGAAGTTTTACCATTACAGATAAACAAAACAGAAAAAACAGCCAGCAGGCGAATATTGCTTTAAATTATCATAAAAACAGATTTTCAAATAATACCATGTTGTTTTTTGAAAATAATAATGACCTGCAAAGAAACAGTATTGATAATTATAGCTCAAAATTCAGCAGAAATCAGATTATAGGAAGTACGCTGATTAAAGAAACCAACTTTGGAGGAAATACAGGTTTTGATTACGAGCTTAATGAAAGAAGCAGCATAGGAGGTATTCTGGAATATTACCACAAAACACCTGAATCTTCACTTGAAAACAGGAATATATACTATGATACTACAGGAGGAATTTTTGAAAACAGAACGGTAAATACACAAAATGATAAGCTGAACCTTTTCGGAGGAAATGTTTATTACAGCTTTAATGATGATAAAAAATCCAAGCGATTGGATATCAACTTTGATTATTACACCCATCACAGAGATAATACGACGGAGTTTTTCAATTTGACGAACCCGTATTCAAACTTAATATATAATGATTATCAGAAAGACAATTACACCGTAAGGGTAGATTATTCTAAAACTTTCGAGAAACTGAAAATAAGTCTTGAAGCAGGAGGAAAGCTTAATTGGCTTTCTACAGATAATCCTTATACCTATTATAATGCAGACGGTACATTGAATACCCTGTTTTCTAATAATTTTACTTATCATGAAAATATAAACGCGTTATATACTAATATTAAGAAAAAAATCTTTTCTGTGCTGGACGTCAACTTAGGGGTGCGTTATGAAAACACAAATATCAACGCAAAACAAAACACAGTTAGCGAGAACTTTTCCAGAAGTTACAACAATATTGTACCCAGCATCAACCTTTCTTATATGATCAATAAGAACAACAGAGTTTCTCTGGGATACAGAACTGCATTATGGAGACCTTATGTAGATGATTTAAACCCATTTATTTATAAAAATAATGAAACCTGGTGGGAAACAGGAAATCCTGACCTTAATGTGGCAAAGATGTATTTATTCAATGCGAGCTACAGTATAAAAAGAACCTGGGTGTTTGTAAGTAATTTCGGAATTGTAAAAAATCCTATTCTTCCTTATACAGAGGTTGTAGATAATGTTTCCATTACAAGACCCAAAAACTTTGAAGGTAATGTAAAGCGTCTTTATGTGGGATTGAACTATAACAAACCATTGTTTGAAAACAAATGGATGTTCAATCTGTCTACAGGAATGTATTATATCAATAATGCAGATATCTATGATGTTCATCCTAGTTCTTGGTATAATAATTCTTCCGTTACAATTAGTGGAAATAATCTTTGGAATAAAGGCTGGAACATAAGCTATAACTTTGGTTACACCTCTCCATATACATTAGTTAATAAGAAAAACGGTTATTTTATCAATAATCAGCTTGAGGTTTCAAAGAGTTATAAAGATTTTAAGTTCAAGCTTTCTGTAAAAGATCTGTTGAATCTTTCAAACTCCCGTAATACACTATATAATAATGACGGATATATTGAAACTCTTTCGCAATCAAATTTAAGATCCATATCACTCAGCATATCCAAAACATTCGGAAACAACAAAGTAAAAAAGGTGAATACCGGAGATATAGACAAGGGGAGAACTCAAAATGAAAACCCCCGACTATAATCCTTCAACTTTTACTAAAAACTAATAACCATGAAAAACAAAAAACTTGTGGAGTTATCCAAAAAGATAACCCTCGGTAAGATCAAAAAATTAGAAAAACAAGAAGTTTTAACAATCTACGCAGGAAAGAATATTACTGGAGATTGCTATGGACATCCTGATTGTAATACATACTGTGGTCCGTTTATCTGCTCGACGAATGATTGTTGGAGCTTTTCATAAAAATTTTTACTGAACCTTCTCTGAAGCCAGAACTTTTCAGCAAACTATTAACCATGAAAACTTATTGTGATGAAAAACAAAAAGCTGTTTGAATTGTCTAAAAAAATTACTGAGAACAAAATCCCAGGAATGAAAAGAGAATCAGTTGAAGTTATTAAGGGAGGAATACAAAAAGAGATTATATCAGACTGTGCATGTTTCGGTGCAAATGCATGTTGGGGTTATGGAACCAGCCCATGTGCATCAAACAGTTGTTGGGCTTATTTTGACCAATAATTCGCCCACATAGGCTTGATTAATTTTTATAGAGTTAAGATTCGTAATAAACATAAAAAACTTACTTCTATGAAAAACAAAAAGCTTAAGATGATTTCTCAGAAAATCACAAATGTCAAAATGAAAAAACTGCAAAAAGAGGGCCTTGTATTTATTACCGGTGGCTTACTCGCTTACCATTGTAGCCAATGTACCTGTAGTTGGTGCAGGCCGGATCTGCACGTAGATCCTAATTGCTGGAGCTTTTCATAAAGAAATTTGTATTCTGTATAGTCCTGTGTGGAATTAAAACTGTTCAGGAGAATTATTAACCATGAAAATTTATTGTCATGAAAAACAAAAAATTGTTTGAATTGTCTAAAAAAATTACTGAAAACAAGCTACAGGGAATGAGCGAGAATTCAGTAAAGACAATCAAAGGAGGTAGACTTCCTTTGGAATTAGCCGCAGACTGTACAAGTCAGAACAGCTGCTGGGGATTCGGAGGTACAGCTACTTGCAGTGGTAACAGCTGCTGGAGTTATAACTAATAGAACTCTGATTCCACAAATTTATGTTCTGCAGGGTCTTGTGTGGAATTAAAACTTTACAAGAGAAAAAATTAACCTAAGATTTATTGTGATGAAAAACAAAAAATTGTTTGAATTGTCTAAAAAAATCACTGAAAACAAGCTACAGGGAATGAGCGAAAGTTCAGTAAAGACAATCAAAGGAGGTAAGTTACCTTTAGAGCTAGCGGCAACGTGCACAAGTCAGAATGACTGCTGGGGATTCGGAGGTACACAAACTTGCAGTGGTAACGAATGTTGGAGTTACAACTAAAGTAAAAAGTAGAGTAGCATTCGTGCTACTCTATTTAGTATTAAAATAAAATAATTATGAAATACAAATTATCAAGATATATCCATACCATAGAAAACGAGGAAATTTTAGATGATCATGTCATTCTTTTTTCTACCCGTTCCGGAACATCCATTGAAGTGAAAAAAGGGTTATACGAAAAAATATGTAATCTTGAAACCACTCAGATTCCCGAAGAAATTTTTATCAACCTGATAAAAAATGAATTTTATGTACCTGAGTTTGAAGATGAGTTAAGAGAAATCCTTTCAGATAACATCATGTCTGTAGATCATCAGGATCTGAAAACACTTTCTTATGTGATTCAGCCTTCAGGAAACTGCCAGCTGGGATGTCACTATTGCGGCCAGTTGCATACTAACAAAAGTATGTCAAAAGAAGTTTTAGATCTTACCTATGACAGAATCATTACTAAAATGGAAAGTCTGTCAAACGATCTGGAGCATTTGAGTATTACATGGTATGGAGGAGAGCCGTTAACAGGTCTTTCGGCTATCTCTAATTTATCCACCCGTTTAATCAGCCTTTGTGAAGAGAAAAATTTAAAATATTCTTCAAGAATTATTACAAATGCTTTAAGCCTTAAATATTCTCTTTTTGAAAAACTTGTAAAAAATTACAGGGTTACAGAATATCAGATCACAATTGACGGAACTCAGGAATTCCATGATAAGAGAAGATATCTGAAAAATGGTTCTAACAGTTTTGATATTATCATTAAAAATATCAAAGAAATTGTTAATTCCGAATTATATCAAAAAGAAGCAAGTTTCAATATCAGATGTAATGTGGATAAAGAGAACAGCTACAATGTGATAGATTTTATTGATTATCTGGAAGCAGAAGGAATCCTTCAGCACGTAAGTTTCTATCTTGCTCCTATCCACGACTGGGGTGATAACAAAGCTACTATTAAAGGCGTGTCAAAAGAAGAATTTGCTGAGCTTGAAATAGAAGTTTATATGAAGCTTCTGCAATCAAAAGCAAAATTTAAAACACAGATTATTCCTGAAAGAGTTACTAAACCTTGTATGGTAGTAAGCCAGACCTCAGAAGTATTTGACGCTTTTGGAAATGTCTCTACATGTTGGGAAATCCCGTACACTCCAAAATATGATAACTCTGAGTTTTATGCCGGAAACATTGTGAAAGATAAAGATGTAGACAGCAAAAATGTTGTCATGAGAAACTGGTTTAATGAAATACCGGACAATAACTCATGGTGCAAAAGCTGTAAATTCCTTCCTCTGTGTGGCGGAGCATGTCCGAAAAACTGGTATGATAATATCCCGGCGTGTCCTTCCTTCAAATTTAATATTGACGACAGAATTCTTCTTCAGAGATATATTAATGAACAAGCTGTGCTTTCTTAATAGATGATGTATGGAAACAATAATTTTAGACAAAATAAAAACAGTAGAATTCCGGGAATATGAGGTGAAAAAACCAAGACATATTTTCGAAAATCTGATTGAAGAATTTAGAAAAGATATTCCGGAAGATATCCAGGCAGGATTGTTTTACTATATGAACCTGTCTGAAAAATCACTTTCTGCTTTTCGTACAGGGAATACTACCTTAGGAAATTACCTTTATTCAAAAATGCAAAGTATGAATACCTATTTCATAGAGCCTATTCATCAGGGGATGATAAGCTTAGACTATGCTTTGCTTGCGTATAAAAATTACGTGGAAAATGATTTTGTACTGGCAGAGGAAAATATTGACAGGGCTATTGAAAGTGCCTTAGTTCAGAGTAACACGTTTCCTTATTTTGCCATAATTATTGGAGAACAATCACTTAATAAAATCAGAATTTTTGCACGTACTCAAAATGAAGAGCGGTACAAGACAGAAGTCATGAAGATATTGGCTTTTTTCATGTTTAGCCAACATGAAAACGAGAGCTGCAAAAATCTGGCTGAAGATCTTCCCCTTATTGATAAGCAGGGGATGATAAAACATATTATAAACAACTCTTATATCGCCATTCTTAAATCTTCGCAGGATGAGAAAAAAACAAGACTGATATTTCAGCAGATCTTTAATGCTCTGCTAAAGCAAAATGAATTTTCAGGCGATCAGGAAAATTTACTGATAACCATGCGCTGTATAGACAAAATTGAAGATGAAGATTTTTTAGATTATCTGAACGAGAATTTTTCTCATATCAAAAGTTCTCCGCAAAAATTAGTGAAAATTATAATAGAAAATTATTTAGATAAAATATCCAATAACCAGCAATTAGTAAATGATGAAGAATTTACTAAAAAGCTAAAAACACTAGGCATAACAATTTAACTTATTATTGTGTTCAACAAATTTCCTTTTTATTCCCAAATAGAACAGATGGATTGCGGTCCGGTTTGCCTTAAGATTATTCTAAAATATTACGGTAAAGATTGTGACCTGGTATATCTGAGAAACCTTACTGAAGTTACCCGCTCCGGGGTTACTCTGGCAGATATTAATGATGCCGGTAAAAAGCTGTATTTTCATACAACTCCCTTTAAGGTTCCTTTGTCTACACTGAACGAGGATGTTCATTTACCCTGCATTTTACATTGGGAGCAGGAGCATTTTGTTGTACTCTATAAAATCAAAAATAATTTTTATTATATCTCAGACCCCAAATATGGCAGACTAAAGCTTAAAAAAGAGCAGTTTGTAAAGCTTTGGATTTCGTCCGCAGATAACGAAGGGATTGGATTACAATTAATCCCGAAAGAAGAGTTTGTTGAGTTTAAACCTCCTTTTGAACGGCAGGATTTAAAAATTTTCAAAAACTATATTCTTTCAGTTTTAGAAAAACAAAATTTCAAAATTGGACTGCTGATTTTTTTAATTACAATAAGTTCTGTTATTTCCTATATCTTTCCTCAGCTGATTCAGAAGATGTTTGACGAAGGAATGAAGTCGAAAGAAGGAAAAGTGATCATTGGAATTTTTGGATTTCAGATGCTTTTGTATGGAGGGCAGATACTCATCAATATCCTTCAGAATTTTGTAGGAGTACACTTTAGCTCACAGGTAAGCATTAAAATGCTGAATGACTTGCTGCAGAAAACAGTCAGACTTCCCGTCTCTTTTTTTGAAAACAGATTATATACAGACCTATTACAGAAAATAGAAGAACAGTCAAAAATAGAACAGTTATTAACCAGGCAATTGCTATCTAATATTTTATCAGTTTTTTTACTGATTGTACTTATAATAAGGCTTTTAATATATAACCAGTATATAGCATTGGGGTTTCTGGGAATTGCCGTTTTTTCCACTATATGGATTTACTTGTTTCATAATAAAAGAAGGATTATAGATTATTATGCCTTTAAATTAAATTCAGAAAGCAAAAATCATCTTGTTGAGATGATTACCGGGATGGTTTCCGTTAAAATTAGTAATGCTCATATTTCAAGGATATCAAAGTGGGAAGAGCTGCAGAAAAAAATATATAAGACCAAAGTAAAAAGTCTTATCCTGGATATTTATCAAACCAATGTTACCAGCATTATTAAACAGTTATTTATATTTTCAACTACCTTTTTTTGCGTGTATTGGGTATCACTTGGGAAAATGACGGTTGGTGAGATGCTGAGTATAGGATATATTATAGGTATTGCTTCCGCTCCAATAGAAAATCTGGTCGCGTTTTTCCGCTCATTTCAGGATTCAAGTTTAGTGTATAAAAGAGTTCAGGAAATTCTACAGCAAACCGATGAAAACCTGAATTTAAAAGACGGGGATCAGGCTCTGCTGAGTAAGGATATTAGTTTAAATAATGTATGGTTCAAATATCCGGGGGGACATCAGCCCTATGTTTTAAAAAACATCAATTTTAAAATTCCTAACGGGAAAGTTCTTGCCATAGTTGGAGAAAGCGGAAGTGGGAAAACCACATTATCCAAACTTCTTCTGGGATTTTATCCCTCTTCAGAAGGAGATCTGAACATCGGGCAGGAAGAGCTGTTTCAGATCAATCATGATTGGTGGAGAAGCAATTGTGGAGTTGTTCTTCAGGACTCATACATATTCAGCGGAACCATAAGAGAGAATATTGCCATGCAGGAAGACGCAGATGAAAAATTATTGATCAGTGCCTGTAAATTAGCCAATATATACGAAATGATTCAAAGTCTTCCTTTAGGATTTGATACCAAAATAGGAGCCGCAGGAGATGATTTAAGCGGAGGACAGAAACAACGTATTCTTATTGCAAGGGCTGTATACAAAAATCCGGATTTTATTTTCTTTGATGAAGCTACTTCTGCACTGGATGCAGAAAATGAAAAAATTATACATGATAATTTACAGGAGTTTTTTAAAGGAAGAACCGTTGTTATCATTGCACACCGTTTATCCACAGTAAAAAGTGCAGACAATATTATTGTTTTGAAAAAGGGCGAAGTTGTAGAGCAGGGTAACCACCAGGAATTAGTATCCAAAAAAGGAGAATATTTTAATTTGGTCAGAAACCAGCTGGAATTAGGAGAATAAAAGAAGACCTTAAATAATATATTTGATGAAAACAAAGTTTCTTCTATGGAGCTTGTTGAAAAGGAAGCCGGAAAGGTTTCCTTTTGTGTTTGCCCATTACAGCAAGACGTATCATAATAATTTCCTATGCATAACATTAAACATTTGTTTAAAAAATCATAAAATATATTTAAAACACAGTTAACAGCCGTCTTCTCCGGATACCGTTGCTTTGCAAAAAAAGTAATGATGGAAAACAACAACCCACTCAACAGAAGAAGATTTCTTAAAAATTCACTATTAGCTGCCGGAGGAATTTTCTTAGCTCCTTTAATTGAAAGCTGCAGCGACGATTTTACTGAAAACGGAAATGCCCCCGATGATCTTAAAAACGGAGGTTTTGAATCCGGGGTAGCAAGTTTTGATCCCAGCGCAACAGGAATTATTATCTGGACCCGGTATTCAAAAGGAACAGATGCAGAGATTACATGGGAAATCAGTAAAAACAGCAATTTTTCAGAAGTAGTAAGAAGAGGTCAGGCAAATGCTGCACTGGTCAATGATTTTACTATAGCGGTAGATGTACAGAATATTTCTTCCAATACAAAATATTACTACAGATTTTATAACAGTACAACTAAGGAAGTCAGTGTAACGGGAGAAACCCTTACTTTACCTTCAAAATCAGATGCTGTAAGTGAAGTAAAAATGGCGGTCGTATCATGTTCCAACTTTCCTGCTGGACTTTTCAATGTGTATGGTGCGATTGCAAAATCTGAAGCAGATGTTGTAGTACACCTTGGAGACTATATTTATGAATATGCTCCCGGACAATACGGAACAAACCCTTACACCAATCAGTTGGGAAGAGCGCATCAGCCGGCAAAGGAAATTCTTACCCTCAATGATTACAGGGAACGATACAGGCAGTACAGAGGAGATAAAAACCTTCAGCTTCTTCACCAGAAAAAGCCTTTCATCTGCGTCTGGGACGATCATGAGTTTGCCAATGATACCTATAAAACAGGAGCAGAAAACCATCAACCCAGTGAAGGAGATTTTCAGGCAAGAAAAATGGCTGCGTTCCAGGCATACAGCGAATACATTCCTCTTAAAACAGGGAAAGATATGAGAATTTACAGAAGTTTCAGCTTCGGGAATATCGTTTCCCTTTACATGATGGATACAAGGGTGATTGCAAGGGATAAACAAATGGAATATTCGGATTATCTTGATAATACAGGAAGTTTTAATCAGACACAGTTTAAAACAGATTTCTTAAGCACCAGCAGAAAACTGATCGGAAACGAGCAGATGTCATGGCTGAATGCTCAGATCAATGGTGATACAGCCAAATGGAAAGTGCTTGGACAACAGATTTTAATGACGAAAATGATGGTTCCTGCAGAGCTTTTGATGCTGCTGAATCAGATTCTTGCGGAAATTAAACAGTATGGAAGTGCACAGCCGGCTACCATGCAGGCATTTCAGAATACCATCACTCAGTTGATTATTCTTAAAACAAGACATCAACAACAGGATCCTACATTGACACCGCAGGAAATTGCAAGAATTACAACTACTTTACCCTACAATCTGGATGCATGGGATGGATATTTCATGGAAAGAGAACAGCTTTATTCTGTTCTTGCAGGAAAAAATGTAGTGGTACTGGCAGGAGATACCCATAATGCATGGTTAGGAAAGCTTACCGATGCACAGGGTAAATTTATCGGGACAGAGCTTGCCTGCAGTTCCGTTTCTTCTCCTGGCCTTGAAGGATATCTGGGAATCACTTCGGATCCTGCAAAAGCAATAGAACTGGCTCAGGCATTTTCATTATTGATTGATGACCTGGAATATGCCAATCTTTATAAAAGAGGATATCTGCATGTGAAATTTACCACCGGAAACTCTACTGCAGAGTGGAGGTTTGTAGATAATGTGATTTCCGATACCTACAATACCACAACAGAAAAGACCTATACGATTTCATAGTTTCAATTTAATTATATCTTATTTTCAATTTGGTAAAAAGAGTCATGGTGCTGCTGTGGCTCTTTTGTATTATTTAATCTGATTAAGTAGTTTGGAAACCGGAAGCAGTAGGAGGAAAGGTATTGAGATCATAAAAAACTTCTCAATTTATCATTTTTTAATAGGAATTTCATGGATTTAACAATAACTGCCAGAAATTATCAGACTAACAGTAACCTCCTGCCTCCCTCTTCCAGCTTCCCTCTTTACTTGAGGTTATTTACTTTTTTCGTATATTAAACAGATGCAAGAGGATTCAAGAAAAGATTTTTTGCCATTAACATCCGAAACATGGTGGTTCATGACCTGGATAACCAGAACTTTTGGAGTGCTTTTATTGTTGCTGGCATTTCTGCTGGTATTGGGATTACCCGTTGTGGTAAGTGATAAACTGTTCATATTTATTATTGTAGCAATATTATACTATCCGGCTATTGCTTTTGGTTTATACCGTTTCTTCAGGTATCAGAAGAGAATCAGAAAAAGAGTAGTCCGAAAGATACAGGTTGATGATCAGGGAATTCATTACGAAAGAGCCGATGGAACGGTAGATCAAATTCTTTATCATGATCTGGAAAAATATAACCTTCCCGATGTATATGATGTAAGCGTCAGCCCAAGAAACAAGATGTATGTATTAAATGTAAAGTACAATGGTTCGGCAGCAGACGTAGATTTTGACGGAACTGATGCCGGTTACAGCTCCTATATCGGAAATTTAAAAGCTCTACGAAGAAGATATATCCAGGGAATTGTACATTTTCGGCCGGATTTGCGCATAGATCCTTTGGTATATGATGTCTATTATATCAACCCCAGTGATTTTACTTTCGATAAAAAAAAGTATTGGACAGAATTTGCGCAGACTTTTGCTGTAATGATAATAGGTTGCATAGTGTTAGGAATCTTTGTGCTTGGACTGGTTAAATGGATTTTTTAAGAATAGTTTTCATTAAATCATAAAGAATTAAAATTTCCACATCCTTTATTTTCACATCTCAGAATCTTATGCTTATATTTATTTTATAGTAAAGTTTCACACCCAATAAGATAAAGAGCATTTCTTTAGAAACCGGTCTGGATTTAAAATAAAATACATGAAAAGTTTAAAAAAGCAGCTGGGACAGTTTCCCGATGAAAAAAGAAAAGAATATTTCAGTACACTGCCCAATTATCTTAACGGCCGGTTTCAGAATATATTAACAACGCCGGCACTGTTAGAAGGAGAGAGTATGACTAAATTGCTCTTTCAAAGCCTGTGCAAAATAGAGAATACATCACCCAAAACAGCGCTCCCTTTTGTAGTGACTGATCTTAAAAATCTTCAACCGGATGAAAATGTGCTGATATGGTTTGGGCATAGTTCTTATTTCATACAAGTTGATGGAAAGACATTCTTAATAGATCCTGTTTTCAGTGGAAATGCTTCTCCCATGCCGGGCTCAATAAAAGCTTTTCAGGGATCCGATTATTACAAACCGGAACATATGCCGGAGATCGACTTCCTTCTCATTTCGCATGATCATTGGGATCATCTGGATTATAAAACCGTTCAGCAATTAAAGGATAAAGTAGGAAAAGTCATTTGCGGGCTGGGAACCGGACAGCATTTTGAATATTGGGGCTGGACATTTGATACAATCATTGAAAAGAACTGGTGGGAAAGTATAGACATTGCAGAAGGCTTCAGACTCACGCTTACTCCGGCAAGACACTTTTCAGGAAGATTACTGAACCGTAATATCTCGCTCTGGACCTCCTTCGTTTTAAAAACGCCTTCCAAAAATCTGTTTTTAGGAGGAGACAGCGGTTATGGGAATCATTTTACAGAAATCGGAGAGAAATTCGGGCCATTTGACCTGGCAGTAATGGAAAATGGGCAGTATAACGAAAAGTGGCCTTATATCCATACATTACCGGACCAGCTGATGAAAGAAATAAAAGAATTAAAAGCCCAAAACTTTATCCCGGTACACAATTCCAAATTCAAGCTTGCACAGCATACCTGGTACGAACCTTTAGAGCTGGCTTCAAAACATGCTGAAGAAAACAATATCCAGGTTACCCTTCCGATGATCGGGGAAAAAGTAGATCTGGATCAGCTGGGAAAAGTAAACTGGAAAAAATGGTGGGAAGAATACAAATGATAAGTTCCTAACGGAACATTCCTTTAATTAAAACATATAAAAACCTGCCCGTTACTGAGCAGGTTCTTCCTTATTATAAAAAAAAATAATCATTACAAAGGCTCCTTATGGTTGACCTTTGTATGGATAATATCGTAAAATACAGCTGGGTTAGCCGCATCTGGGGTAATTCTGTAAGTAAATGTTGTTTCGTTCAGAAGCAGAATATCCACAACACGCGTAAAAGTTGGAGTCGTAAGCGTTCTCTTCTTTCCGTCTGGAGAAATAGACCATGTTCCTTCAGATCGCAGTACATCATTTAAACCGAAAATTTTAAAAGTTCCGTTAGCTTTGAAGTAAGAATATCCTACATATCCGGCTACACTGGCATCAGTAAGAGCAACATTATTTCCGCTTTTATCCCTGGCACCTGTTGTTTCCCATGGAGTAGAAGCCAAAGTAAGCTGCCCGTTCGTTGGCTCAGCGTGAGAAGTTTTCGTATGGATAATGTCATAATACACAGACGGATCACTGGAATTAGGACGGATTCTGTAGGTGAATTCATTTCTGTTCAACACAAGAATTTCAACATCACGGGTGAAAATAGTGGTTCCATCCGGGTTTAATGCAGCAATAGTTCTTGTTTTACCCTGAGCATCTACAGACCATGTTCCCATAGATCTCAATACATCTGTAAGGTTGTAGATCGCAAACTTTCCGTCTGTCTTGAAATAAGCAAACCCTACATATCCGGCTACACTGGCATCAGTAAGAGCAACATTATTTCCGTTTTTATCTTTAGCTCCGGTAGTTTCCCACGGCGTAGAAGACAGTATTTGTGAGGGAGTCTGCTGTTCAATAATGATTTCATTATCATCGCTTGAGCATGAAACGAAAGATGCTGATAACAGCACCGCTGCAGACAGATAACATAATTTTTTCAGTGTATTCATAAAGGTATTTTTTAAGTCTTTGCAAACTTATTTCTAATAAATATCACGGCGTTGTACAAAATATCTCTTTTGTTGTAGAAAATATAACAGATCCCAATTCAGAATGAGAAAAATGATATCATTGACAAATTTAACAATCAAAGGTGTGAAATTCCCATCCTTTGGAGGGGTGTCAAAAATTCAAAGAATTTTTGACGGGGTGGTTTCTAACATCCACCAAAAACTTTATTTTTGAACATGAATAACAGAAACCGTGGAAAAAATACTGGCGATGATACTTTATTCGGTTCAGAGAAACAGATCAGTAAGCTGAAACTGGCCGTTGAAGACATGCAGTACCTGTTGAGCAGAGATTACCCGGAAAAAGCGGCTTCGGATCTCGTCGGTAACAGGTACCGTCTGAAAACCCGTCAGATACAAGCTTTGAGAGGAATGTCGGCATCTGATGCACAGCTTCATAACAGACAGTTGAAGCATGTTGATATTTCAGATTTACAAGAGAAAACAATATATCTTGATGGTTTCAATGTTATTATTTTATTGGAAAGTCTGCTTTCTGAAGCTTATGTTTTTGAAGGATTGGATGGCTGTATCCGTGACCTTTCAGGCGTGCATGGAACTTATAAAAGAGTTAATCAAACCTTAAGAGCAGTTGAATTGATTGCTTCTTTTTACCGGAAAAATCATATTCGGAAACTTGTATGGATTTTTGATCAACCGGTTTCCAACAGTGGAAGAATCAAACAGCTTGTTCTTGAATATGCCGGGCAGAATCAACTCAACTGGGAAGCTGATCTTCAGTTTAATCCTGATAAATTTCTGGCGGAAAGTTCAGCCATCGTTATTTCCTCAGATGCCTGGATTCTCGATCACTGCAAAGAATGGTTCAATCTGATTGGTTATTTGATCAGTGAAGAAAATCTTTCTGTTAATCTTATCAAAACAAAGTAAGTATGACTATATTTGAACCTTATATTCCACTGTTTTCAGAAGTATGGAAAAGTAAATACAAAGCTCTTTTAGCAGAAGAACACCTGGAAACTCTGGAGGAAAATATTCATAGATTTAAGCAGAATACTTTAGAATTGCAGATGCCTTATTTTAATGAAGAAATAATCATTGACAGGCAGGAAAGCTTTGGAAAATTTATTCCCATTCTGGAAAGTAACGATTCTGATGAGGTAAAAGCAGCATTGCTGGAAACAATTCCTTTTGAACACTGGCTGAATATTTTAGGACAAAGATTAACCTCTGCAAGCATCCGCGATGAAAATGGTATTCCACCGTTGAAAAACATGCTGATTAATGCCTGTCAGGAACCTTTCAATAACGAAATTACCATTGCACAAAGAGCCTGGGAAAAACACATTGGAAGAATGGATGACGATTTCTGGGGCGAAATAAAAGGAAACAATCAGCAGAAACAGGAGAAGGTCATGGCAAAAATCCGTGAAATTCTTGACAATAAAACCTGGTGGAATGTTTTTTTTCATTACAAACATGAGCTGGTCTTTGAAGTCCGGGAAAAAGAAGGTCACGGAATCCGCTGGAGCCACGGCGGAACAAAACTGATCGGATTTCTCGAAAAATTTATCAACGAATAAATACAACAGGCATCTGTGTCATGTGCAAAATCTGTAGGAAATAAAGTCTTTCAGACGATTAAGAAGCATATATCTATCCTTTGTCTTTTTCTATTCTTTTTACTGCGTAAAAACACTGCGCAGCAGATTTCTATTTTTGCAAAATAAATCACTCGGATCAAAAAAATCAACCGGGTATAAAAAAGTAAAAACAAATGAATACTTACATTGATATTGGCATTAATCTGACCAATAAACAGTTCTATAATGAACACGAAGAAATTATTAACCGTGCCTTGGATCACGGAGTTGAGCATATGATTCTCACCGGAACCAGCGTAAGAGGAAGTAAAGAATCTTCTGAAATTGCCGAAGAATATCCCGAAATTTTATTTTCAACAGCCGGAATTCATCCCCATGATGCCAAATCTTTTAATGGACAAAGTATTGATGAGCTCAGAAAACTATTAAAGCAGGATCATGTGGTTTCAGTAGGCGAATGCGGGCTGGATTTTGACCGTGATTTCTCTCCGAGAACGATCCAGGAAAAATGTTATAAAGCACAGCTGGAGCTTGCGATAGAAATCAATAAACCGCTTTTCCTTCATGAAAGAGCTGCATTTAAAAAGTTTAATGACATCACGGATGAATACCTTACCCGATTACCCGAAGCCGTTGTACATTGCTTTACCGGAACATTGGAGGAAGCAAAAACATATCTGGATAAAGGATTTTATTTAGGATTTACCGGAGCCATAAGTGATGACAAAAGATTTAAACATCTGGAAGACGTCATACAATATGTACCTCTTGATAGAATGATGATTGAAACCGATGCTCCCTTTATGCTTCCGAAAAATATGCCCAGAATGCAGAACAGAAGAAATGAACCTTCGTTTTTACCTTATGTAGCACAAACGATTGCCCACTTGAAGAAGATCAGCATTTCCGAAGTGGCAGATGAGACTACAGAAACGGCCAGAAATTTTTTCAGACTATAAAAAAGAGCTCTACTGATCAGGTAAAGCTCTTTTCTTATAGTATATTGGTTCTTATAAACTCTTTATCGCCGATTCCAAAGCCAGCTCCATCATTGGATTCAAAGCTGTTTCTCTTTCATCAGCAGAGATTTTTTCGTGGGTAGGAATAATATCCGTTACCGTAAGAATAGTCGCAGCATTTTTTCCTAAGTACTGAGCATTGGCAAACAAACCGAAAGCTTCCATTTCTACTGCAGGGCAGTTATATTTGGTAGCAATTTCAGGAGTAGCAGGATCTTTTCTGTAGAAAATATCACTACTGTGGATATTGATGGCTTTAGCATTTAATGATAAATCTTTAGCCGTTTCGTTGATGGTATTAAAGATATTCCCCTGGTGAGAAAGGATTTCTTCTTCAATTCCCCATGCATATTTGGCGTACGTACTTTCGCTGGCAGCTTTATCAATATTTAAAATATCAAAAAGTTGAAGATCTGTATTGTAAGCACCACAAGTCCCGATTCTGATGATCGTGTCTACTTCATACTCTGTGAACAGTTCAAAAGAATAGATTCCGATACTTGGAAAACCCATTCCACTTGCTCCTACAGTGATTTCCTTTCCTTTATAAAGACCTGTATAATAAAAAATTCCTCTGGTTTTGCTTACCAGTTTAGCATTTTCTAAATAATTTTCAGCAATATACTGTGCACGAAGCGGATCCCCCGGCTGCAATACTACTTTGGCAATTTCTCCTTTTTTTGCACTGATGTGAATACTCATAATACTTTTTTTGAATGCGACAAAGATAATAACTTTTAGTTTGTTTCTGTAATTACGAAAATGGAAACAATGAAACGACGTCTTATTAATAAAATGTATAAGATGTTATTAATAAATGCTTTAAATAATATTTTTAACAAAAACCTTCGTATAATCGAAAACCTAACCTGGTAAATACAGAACAATAAAAGAATAATGTGGAGCGGGTATCGTTGAAGGCCAGCGGCTACTTTTGCAACAATCAAACCGTAAAATTGAAACTATGACAATTGAACATATCGCTATTTGGGTGAAAGATCTTGAAAAATCCAGAGCATTTTATCAGAAATATTTCGGAGCCGTTTCCAATGAAAAGTATCACAATCCTGTTAAAAATTTTCAATCCTATTTTTTAAGTTTTGAGAACGGCTGTCGCCTTGAAATTATGACCAGACCGGATATCAGAGAAACTGAAAACTCTTACGAATCTCAACAGTATGGGATTATCCATCTCGCATTTTCTGTTGGTAGCAAAGATAAAGTAGACGAGCTTACAGAAATGCTGAGAAAAGACGGATACACCGTTGCCGGAGAACCACGTACAACTGGAGACGGATATTACGAAAGCGTGATCCTTGATCCGGAAAATAATATCATTGAAATTGTATCACAGTAGTCATTGCGAGTCGCTTTAGCGACAAATTGATCTTAATAGTAATGAACACGTAATTTCAAACCTTATAGGTTTAGATGGTAAGATTTACCTTGCTGAAAATCTTTGATTTTCTTGCGCCTTAAAAACAGCATAATGCTTATAACCTTTTGCGCCTTTGCGCTTTCCAACCTTATAATTACTTCAAAGAATCCATATTTAACAAGAATCTTCCCCACAAAAATTTTATTCTCACCGAAATAATTTTATTTTTGTTAGATCATGGAAACCAAGTCACCGTTTTTAGACACGATCTTTTTGCTTCGTAAGGAAGAATGTATCACTCTTTTTTCAAGCTTACAGCAAATCTCCCCTCAGGAAGAGGCGGAAGCAGGAGATTATTTTGAAACAGAATTCGAAAAAGAAAGACTTGAATTTTTATCAGACCGGTTAATCTGTAACAAACAGACAGCCGTATGGGCCGCCAAGATTCTCTATCACAGCGCACAGCTTTATCTCATCAGAGAAAATACCGAAAAGGATATTGAAAATCTTATTCGCGGATTCAAAGGAACACGGGATATTCCTTCCATCTTATCCGCAGATATGTCACTCAGATTTTTGCCACAGGTAATGACTGCTTTACATACTGTGGATCCCGAAGATGCTTTAATCCCCATGCTGGAAAATATTCTGACACAGTTTCACTATTCCGGAATAGGATATGATCTTGATCTGAAAAACGTAAATTGGCCTGAAGAACTGAAAGACAGTACCTACAGAAAGCTATATCTGGAAAGAATTGTTGAAAAAAAAGATGATAAACTGGCAGAAATTCCGTTTATCAATAAACAACTGATTGCCGAATTCGGAATGCACAAAGACGCATTCTGGCGAGAATTAAAAACTATAACCGAAGATAATAATGAAAACGTATGAGAAAGTATTTGAATTTTTAGCGGACCCCACCAAAGAAACGTTCCTGAAATGCCGTGAGTTAGTAATCAATGATCCTGAATATGATCCCTATTCGGAAGATATTGAAAACATGCAGGATTTACTCAATGAAGGAAAGTTTGAAGAGGTTATACAATATGTAAACGTCAATATTTTGCTGAGTCCGAGAGCCCATATTTATAAATATTTTGCGTACAAAGAACTGGGCGAAGATAAAGGACGAAGTATTGAAATGACAATAGCACAGCTTATTTTTGAATGCCTTGAAAAAACAGGAGACGGAACCAGGGATTCTCCCTATATTATTACAAGAATTTCCGACGAAAGAGATCTGATCAGACATCATTTCAATAAACAGGATATTTCACAAAGTCTGGTCAGGGATGGAAATAAGATCATGGATGCACTTACTCTTGATGACGGATCTCAATTGTACTTTGATATCAAAGATCCTTATAAGAGAATGGCCTTTTCATTCAGCAAAAGAAATGAACAGGCAGAAAGTAAAGAAGAACAGAAACCCCAAAAGAAAAAATGGTGGAAATTTTAATTTTTTAAGTCAATGAACCAGAATATAAATCAGCTTAATACAGTTCTAAACTACGTAAAAGAAACTTTTGTAGGCAAAAATGATGTCGTAGATCTGTTGGGGATCTGCCTTTTGGCAAGAGAAAATGCCTTTTTATATGGTCCTCCGGGTACTGCAAAATCAGCCATTGTCAGAACCCTGGCAAAAACCGTGAAAGACGGAAAAAACTTTGAATATTTACTAACCCGTTTTACAGAACCGAACGAGATTTTCGGACCTTTTGATATCAGAAAATTGAAAGAGGGGGAACTTCTTACCAATACGGAAGGAATGATGCCTGAGGCTTCCATGGTTTTTCTGGATGAGATTTTCAATGCCAATTCTGCTATTCTGAACTCCCTTTTGATGGCACTCAATGAGAAGATTTTTAAAAGAGGAAAAGAAACAAAGCACTTACCTGCACTGATGTTTGTGGGAGCAAGTAACGTTCTTCCGGAAGATGAAGCACTGAATGCATTATTTGACCGTTTTCTGGTAAGAATCAATGTAGACTATGTGAATCCTGAACTTTTACAGCAAGTACTTTTGGCAGGGAGAAAGCTGGAAAATGAAGAAGAAACGGAAATTCCGGAAATTCATGCTGATGAGATCAGACAACTTCAGAAGCTGTGCAGAACAATAGATCTGAAACCCATCTATGAAGTCTACCTGAATACCATTATGAACCTTAGAAATACAGGTATTGCCATTTCCGATCGTAGAGCGGTGAAGCTTCAGAATCTGATTGCTGCAAGTGCACTGATCTGCGGAAGAAAAGAAGCTGTACTTTCCGATCTGTGGGTTTTGAAACATATCTGGGATACAGAAGAACAGATTGAAATTCTGGAAGGAATTATCAACAGAACGATTGAGAAAGATAATCATCCGGATTCCCATCCTCAGGCTATGCAGAACAAAACTCCCAACCCTGAAGAAGTCATGAAAGACGTAAAAATTCTGGTGGAGAAATGGGATGGCGGAATGCTGAGCTTTGAAGAGCAAAATGTGATTAAAGATAAACTGAGATATCTGCAGACCCGTTGCGACTGGATCAGAAATCCGGAACAGAAACAATATATTCAGCAGGAAATTGAAAGCTTATGGCAGAAGATTCTTCAAAGCGTTTAAAAGAATTCCGGGCAGAACTTCCCCGTTCTGATGAAGATTTTCTGGGTTCCATCAGAGACTGGAAAAATATTCTGATTGCCATGGATGGAGATACGGTCTGGCTGAAAGGCTTTACCGATGAACAGGCAGCAGCTCCGGAGCTACAACAATTGCCGGACTTTATTCTGTATGAACTTCGTGATGGGCTTTTATTCAGAAAAGATGCTTTGGTTCCAAGCAAAAAAATGCGGACAGCTTTGCTCTGGATTCCGATAGACAAAGCATTGCAGCTTAGTTTTCCACCTTCAAACCAAAACTATTTTGGGATTTATGAACAGGTTCGGATACAACTAAAAGAAAGCAATGAAGAACATCCGGTTATCGCTTTGCTGAGCAACATTGCCGATATTAAAGAAAGTATCGCTGCGTTACCGAAGTTTAAGCTTGAAAAAATAAAATGGACCGTTATGGGGGATAAAGCCCTGTTTATGGGAACTCCATTATTGAGCTTTCCCGGAAAGACCTACTGGACAAAGGACAGACATTTATTGCCTGCAGGTCTGGATTTTGAATTTAAAAACCTAAGCACACTGTTGCAGCAAAAATATAATCAAGAGGAAGGGTGGCTGCTGTGGGATGGAAATGGGAATTATCTTTCCATAAAAGAAACAGACTTCCGTCCATTATCCGTAAGCTCATTCCGCCTGACAGAAAAATCAAGAGAATGGAATTAAAGGCTTATTTCCAGTCCTATGAAAATTATTTTTGGGAATGGAAAACTGATGAAGATGTTCCCGGTGATTCCGGTTATCATGAAAACAATCTCCTCTCCATTCCCGGAGTAGGAGCCATAGCTTACAGGCCTTATCTAATGGAGATCCTGAAAGAGCTTCAGCCGCAGGGATGGCCTCCGTTCGGGGCATTGCTTATGGTTTTGTATGCGATGCAGGATGGATATACGGACTTTGCAGGCCCGCTAAGACGTACAGCTGAGTTTTATAGCGGTGAAGATTTTGAGTTCAACGTGGAAAAGCAAATTGAATTCCTTGAAAAAATAAAATCACTACCCAAAGTTTATAAGGAGAAACAGAACAGAATTGTATTGCTCCAGACTTTGTTCAGCAATAGTCATAACAGGGTGGCCTCTCTTCATGCGGATATTTATTTAAAGATCTATTATAAACGACCTCAGGAACTAGCGATCAGTGCGGAAAAACAAGACGAAGGTTCAATAGCTTTAAACAAAGATCTGAGTGCTTTGAATCTGAATGAAAAATTTCCTACAGTACAGTCTGTCATCGATGCCATGAAAGGACTGGTTGATGAGCCGGAACTGGATGATGAGGTAGTACAAGAAGAGACAACAGCAGATACGGATAAAGATTTTATCAAAGAATTAACTGATGAACCAAAGACTTTTCAGATAGGAAGCCTGATCAAAAGAATATGGAGCGGGCTGAAAATTCCCATGCGCCATCTTTCTCCCGGTGAACAGCCTATCGGAGGAATTTCTGATATGACCAACAAAGGTGATTTCCACCGGATGCTTCTTTCCGAATTTGCCAACGAAGATGATGTCTTTATGAATCGTGTTGCGAATAACGAGGCATTGTATATGCAAAGAGAAATTCCGCCTGAAGAAAATATTTTTGAAAGAATTATCCTGATTGACACTTCCCTCAGAAACTGGGGAACTCCAAAAGTATTAGCTTACGCCTCGGCAATAGCGGTTATCAAACACCCAAAAGCCCATTCTGAATGTAAAATCTTCGCTTTAGGACAGGCAGCTACTCCCATTGCGCTGAACAAAGTGGAAGAAGTAGTGGAAAACCTTAATCAGGTAAGTGCTGTGCTGGAAGTTTCAGAAGCACTGGAGAAGTTTTTTAATGAAAACCACTCAGAAAATGATATTGAAGTTTTCTTCATTACCCATCAGGATAACATGGCTGATGAGAAGATTCAGCGGGTTGTACATCAGAACAGGGATCAACTGAAGTTTTTGGTAACGACAGCCTCAGATGGTGAAATCAATTTTTACAAACATCACAAAGGAGCGAGAAAGCATATCCAGAAAATAAAACTTCCATTGCAGGAACTGTGGGCCAATCCACCGCAGCAAAAACAATCCGTTCAAAATTTCAACGGAAAGAAAACAGATCTTCCGCAAAACTATCCGATCTTGTTCCCGACACCTGTTAATAAAATTGCTAAGTTTCTGTATGATGGAGAGTTTTTCATTCTGAGTTCAAAAAAACAATTGCTGAAGACTTATCTTTCCGATAACTATTATGACAGACATTCCTATGATTATTATAAAACCCATCATGGCTGTGAAGTGTTGTTTGATAAAATTTCCATAAAACCCAAAGGACAGTTTGCCTTGTCAAAAAACAGGCAGCAGCACTTTATTTTATGTCAGTATCAGTCTGATCAGAAACTGATTTCAAAGCTAAATCTTAATACAGGAGAGTATTCCGACCAAAACCTTACAGGACTGAATATTCCGGAATATTTTCAGCTGATCTATTTCGGACGGAATTTTTATCTCCATCATCCTGATAATGTTACCCATTACAAAATTAATATTGATGGAAATATTTCCGTAGAACCTATTACCGGAAAAGAGAAAGAATTTGAAAAAAATAATATAAAAGCCGAAGCCGAAGTCGCCAAGCTTAAAGGAAGCGGATTGAAGATCATCAATAATTTCAATAAAATCGGAATTAATCAGCATGAAAATCTGGTCGTTTCCGGAAATGAATTATACAGTGCTTCTGAAAATACGCTGAACTTTTCTAAGAATAAATATGATATCAGAATCTTTGCAGAGCAGAATAAAAATAAATTTACATTTCCTGATGGAAGCGAAATTATTACCGATTCACGGGGAATGCTGACTTTCCGAAGCAGTAACAAGAGTATTGAAGAATTCTTCATTCCTTCTACATTGGGAGGATTTCTCTCGCTGGCTACTTATACGGAATTTGGAGGATCAGAATATTACCTTCCGGAACATGCCCTGTTGAAAGTAAGAACAATTGATGATATGTGTGACAGGTTTTTAAAACCGTTTATAGAACAGATTGTGGATTATGGAGCTTAGAATAAAACCTTTCCCGAAAAACAGCTATCCTAAAAAAGGACTTCTGATCAGAGGCTCCTCGCCTGTGGTGTGGCTTCAGGAAATGGAAACGCTGGGGATTCATTTAAATCAGGTACAGTCTTTTGCTGTTCCGGCTGATCGTCCCAATGTGCTGTATGGCTGTTTTCTTGTTTTTAAAGATCATGCTCCACAGGAAATAGGCAGAAACGCTTACTTTCAAAGTGTGGACGACAGACTTTTCATCCCGGAAAATACCATCTTTTATCCTAAAATAAACACAGAAGACTGGGCTCAGCTTGATTCCCGGTTTCTGATTATGCATCCTGAATTCGGACTGGTAAAACTGTCTGAGGAAATTGACTGGCTTTCTCTGATTCAACATCCGGAAATGATCAAAGAAACCATTAGAAAACCATTGAATGGTGTTTCAATTCCTCAAAAAATAGAAAGCTATACGGTTGAAGTGGATGATGAACAGGTTATGGAAGCATTACAGCCCAAACAAACCGAAGAAGAATGGATGAACAATCTGCCGTTTGACCTTAAAAAAGTAATGGCAGGGAACAAAAAAGAAATAGAAAAATATTTACAGTATATTGAAAAGTATCCCGAACGCGCAGTAGAACTAGGCGTTTCTCTTGATGTTATGGGAACTTCCCGGGGAGATGGTTTTGCTAAATTTACATGGCTGGAAGTATTATTTGGTCGGGGCACCAATGGAAAGAATGAAAGTGCAGGAACAAAAAATTTCCGAAGAGTATTCTGGGCGCTCATTATTGCAGCGATTGTGTTAAGGGTTGCCTTACCCTCTGATAAAAGTAATTCTGTACAGGAAGAAAAAACTCCTTCTTCAGGAAAAATAGCTGGCAATGCGGTAAAAGCTCCCTCAGATATGATTGCTTTCCAGTCCGGAACCTCTGAAATTGATCTGAAGATAGATTCAATGTATCATCGGGAGAGAAAAGGATTATCCCAGGAACTTATTCACGCCGGAATCATAGAATCCAAAACAAAAAAAGACAAGGAGAATTATAAAAAAGCTGGCGGCAGAGAGGTCGGCGAAATAGGAAAGGATATTGAAAAGCTAGTCAATAAAGAAAAACAGAGCAGAGATTCTCTTAAAATCATTTACACCAAAAAAATTACAAAACACCTAGAACAGAAAACAGAAAACCTGAAACGTAAAATTTCAGATTCTTTAAAGCAATACACCAAAGGAAAGCCTGTGAATGGTGATGTTGTAAAATATCTTCTGAAAAAGAGAAAGGCGTTAATGGCTGATTCATTAGGGAAACTTTACGGGACATTAGATATGATGGATCCGTCTTCGGCGTCCATTGACAAAGCTAAAGTAAAGGCAATAGGTACGGAAGGTACACCATTGGAAAAAAAGGCTCCTGTCTCGGACATCCTGTATATGGTGATTCTGATGATTGCGGGAGTAGGATTGTATTCTTTCCTGTTTAAAAATAAATCTTTGAATGTGGGTGGTGATAATGTCCCTGTCTGGGTGAAGGTTATTTTAATTGCTATCCTTTTAGCCATGCTTGTGTACTTATTTTATCCGCTGGTCAAGATGTTTGGATACAACTGGTTTGTGTGGGTTCTGGTAATTTGTGTGTTGTTGCTCCTTTATCGTCTTTTCAGGGAAGATAAAACCATTTTAAAATCCGATGATGATGAATAGACAGAAATTTATAGACAAATTCATGGCAGCATTCGTGCTGCTGGCGATGTTTAAGGTTGTCGGAATTGTTGCCCAGTTATTCCATGAAAGCTTCTGGAGTGTGATGGGTACATTAGCCATTTTCCTGGTGGTTGCCTTCATCATTCTTCTGGTGATCACTTCTTTAAAAGATAAGGAGCAGAATAAGAGAAATTCTTCAGGAAAAAGAGGCGGCAGCGGCAGTTTCTATCTGGAAAATTCACTTTTCGACAGAATTCGCAGTAAATATGAAGAGCTTGCCGAAAAATACATTGCCGAAAAAGATTATAAAAAAGCAGCAAGAGTCTATATGAACCTGCTGCAGGATAATTACAGAGGTGCAAAAACACTGGAAAATGGTGGACTTTATAATGAAGCAGCGGTAGTATATCTTAAAAAACTGAATAATAAATCCGATGCCGCGGTTTGCTATGAAAAGGCAAAGCAGCATAAAAAAGCAATTGAGCTTTATAAAGAAATGGAGCAGAAAGAAAAAGTAGGAGATCTTTACAAAGAAATAAACGATCTTAAAAATGCCCATTATTATTATCAGATCGTTGCAGATGATTATACAGGAAATAATCAGATGGTGAAAGCTTCTTTGGTATACCGTAAGAAAATGGAAAAGCCGGAGGAGGCACAGAAAATATTATTGAAGGGTTGGGAAGAGGATAAAGATGCCTTCAACTGTCTGAATAACTATTTTGCCAATATTTTTGATGTTAAAAAGCTGGAATCAGAAATAAAGAATTTGTATGAGAAAACTCCGGATCATAAAAAGATCACTTACCTGGAAGCCATGAAGTATGAATTCAAGAAAGATCCGGAATTACAGGCCGCAATCAGAAATATAGCCTATGAAATCATCGCGGAAAAAGTAGATACCCGCTCAGAAATTGTTAATGAACTGAAATATTTTAATCCCGGTGATGACGTGATTCTAAAGGATATTTCGAGATTCAAAACAGCAAGAAATAAAATGTTCAGGAATTAAAGAGAAAATAAAATGGATAATACGGGTAAATATCTTCATTTTCAATATGAAAGTAGAAATCCTTTTGAAATTGCACAGGAAATAATATCAAAAGGTAAATCATCACTGCACGTAATAAAAGAAATTAAAGAGAAGTTTCCTGCATTTTCATTAACGGAAGCTAAAGAAGTTTTTGTTATAGCAACTTCAAAACATAGAAGTCTGTACGATTATCAGGGAGAGTTATTTCAACAAGTTGAAAAATTTGATGAAGAAAAGAACAACGTTAATTAATGGAATAGAAAACTTTGCATGATAAACTTTAGCAGGTAGCTTCATCAAATCAATTTTTAATTGATTCTTCTTAGCTTTCTAAAAATAAGAAACTTTTGAAATAAAACTTTGCGTGATCAAAAGCATTATATATAAGGATAAGAAACTTCCTTTTTATTACCCTTCCTTGTGAATATTATAAAATAATATTAAAAAAGATTTATCTTTGCACCAGAAAATTATGACAATACAAAGAGCACATATCAATGCAGAACTATGCGAAAGTCCTTCTAACAAAGGATTATTCGGATATGATGAGGTGATATGGAATGAGGCGAAATGTGCTGACTTTGGAAAATTATTTACTGTAAACCCGTAAAAAATTAATCAAAATACAACAGAAACGCCTCGGAAAACCGAGGCGTTTTTTGTTTTTTAGGTCAGAAATTATTTAGAATGAAAAAAAATAACCATAAACATGAAAAATTTTTAATTAACAATGAAACTTTAATACGATAAAATAGAGTGATAAGCAACCCGGTGAGAGACAGTCATTTAGGTAATTAAGATATCTGCAAAATATTGCGGACAGAAATTCTCTATGCTAAAAACAATACGTAATAAATTGATTATCAGTATTTTAATTTGAAAATTTATTTGCGGATTCCAAAAATTCATATTTACTTTGCAACCGAAAATTGAAAGCAACAGGTTTTCAGGATTCAGTTAAAAATAATTTAGAAACAAACAAAAATAAAATGAAACAGTTACACAACATATTCAATCAATATTCAAGACTATTCGGACAGGAACCGACAGGTGTTGCATGTATTCTTGATAGTGAAATTGTGGATAAAAGGTGCTTATATACGTGGGTCAGCTAATGATCTCTTACGTTTAAATATATGAAGCGCCTCCCGAAAAGAGGCGCTTTTTTTTATGGTTTCTTTAGCTTATTTGGTAAAGCGCCGGTCTGTGGAACCGGAGAACAGGGTTCGATCCCCGGAGATACCCAAAGAAGAAAATCTCATGGCTCAATTGGATAGAGCGTCGGTTTACGGCACCGAAGGTTGAAGGTTCGAGTCCTTCTGAGATTACAAAGAATGTGAATTTTAAAATTGACAAGCGAAGCGAATTGATTATTGACTATTCACGACTTTAAAACAATCTCATAGCTCAAATGGTTAGAGCACCGGTCTTTTAAACCGGGGGTTGAAAGTTCAAATCTTTCTGGGGTTACAAAAATGGTTCCGTAGCTCAACCGGAGAGAGCATGGGTTTTCTAAACCCAGGGTTAGAGGTTCGAGTCCTCTCGGAATCACAAAAGGTTCATGGAAAATTTCCCATCCGGCTGTCTCCCGGAAAAGAAACAGAAGTGAACCCCAAAGCTGGAAAGATAACGGTGGTTGTTTACCCGTCTTGGACGCGGGAGGTCGCAAGTTCGAATCTTGCTTTCCAGACAATTTGTTCCATTAGCATAGTGGCAAGTGCATCCGGCTTTCTACCGGACGACAAGGGTTCGATCCCCTTATGGAATACAAATGATTTCGTAGCTCAAGTGGTTAGAGTGTCGGTCTGATACACCGAAGGTTGAAGGTTCGAGTCCTTCCGGAATTACAATGATTTTGTAGCTCAATGGCAGAGCACCGGTCTGTTAAACCGGAAGTTGAAAGTTCGAGTCTTTCCAGAATCGCAGGTAACTAATTGTTAATTGTTTCAGGAGAAAAAGTAAAAGTTTGTCGAGAGCAGAAGATCTTACGCCAAACACGAAAAATACAGACAGGCTTTTCTTCTCTCCGGATGAATTAAAAATTAAAGAATATCATTTATAAATTTTTAGGTAAAATAAAGTTTGTCAGGCGCAGAAGTTCTTTATCAAATAAATGAAGACAGACTTTATTTTTTAATCTGATGGTTCGCCGAAGTAGAAGAGTCGGGACGGTCTGCAAAACCGTTGTGTCAACTGAGTGGGTTTGAATCCCATAGCCATCTCAATGTAAAAATTATAGGAGATATAAAGAATCATTTATCAATGATCTTTTATCATCTATAACAAAGAATATCCTTTATTAATAAAAGAAAAAGGCTGTCGAGCGCAGAAGATCTTTAACCAAACATTCAATATAAAGACAGACCTTTTCTTTTCAAAAAGGAAAAATGAGGAATTACTTATGAATTACTAATTGCTCATAAAACAGGGAAGTACGCCGAAGTTGGAGAGTCGGGGCAGACTGTAAATCTGTTGCTTCATTGCTGAGTAGGTTCGAATCCTACTACTTCCACCAACCACAGATAATGTAATGGCAGCATGCAGGAAATGTACTCTTGTTGTCCAGGTTCGATTCCTGGTTTGTGGATTAACGCTCTATTCGTCTAACGGTGAGGACGCCTGCCTTTCGAGCAGAAAACAAGGGTTCGATTCCCTTATAGAGTACTGGATGTGAATAGCTGGTCAATATTGAATTGATTTAATACCATGAAAGTTCAGATTGTTTTTAAAAATTGGCCAGTTATCATTCACACAAAAAAGAAGAAAAGAGAAAAAAGGACTGTCGAGCGCAGAAGATCTTTAGTCAATAAAAACAGACAGCCTTTTACTTTTTTAAACAAAATACATTAGGAAATGAGAAAGGTTTGTCGAGAGCAGAAGATCTTTACAAATACTAGCAGGCATAATTTATAAACAGACAGAGCTTTCTCAAACCTAGCATAACATAAGTAATGAGCAATGAGCAATGAGTAATAATGAAAATAGAAAATATTACTTATTACCAATTACTCATTACTCATAAAAATAACGCCTCTCTATTCCAATTGGCAGAGAAAACGGCTTTAAACCCCGTAAAGTCCCAGTTCGAATCTGGGGAGAGGTACAGAATATGAGTAATAAGTAATGAGCAATGAGTAATAATGAAAATAGAAAATATTACTCATTACTTAAAAAAACTGCGGGAATGGTGGAATGGCAGACACTCTTGATTTAGGATCAAGCTTTTGGGGGTTCGAGTCCCTCTTCCCGTACCAAAAATATAAGTAATAAATAATAAGCAATGAGTAATAATGCTAGCCATAGATTTTCATATTACCAATTACTCATTACTTATAAAATCCGGAAGAGTGGTGTAGAAGGTCTGCACGTTAGTCTGAAAAACTAAAGGTACAGGTTCAATTCCTGTCTGTTCCGCAAAAACATGAATGATAAGTAATAAGCAATGAACAATCATTGATACCTGACTGATTTATAATATTACTCATTACCAATTACTTATTACTCATGAAATTGATTCATAGTGTAATGGCAGCACACAAGATTTTGATTCTTGGAGTTTAGGTTCGAGTCCTAATGAATCAACAATTTTACTCTGATGGTGTAATGATAGCATCTCAGTCTCCAAAACTGATGGTATCGGTTCAAGTCCGGTTCGGAGTGCCAAGTGAATAGTCAATAGTGAATTTTGCTTTGCAAATGAATTTAAAAATATTGGCAGTGAAAACTAATTGACGATTCACAATCCACAAATTAATTTAAAACAAAATTTAAAACATGTAGAAAAAATGGAAACGCAACAACAAACATGGCAGAATATGAGTGGAAAAATTTTCCAGCACTCTATCACACAGCTGGTAGAAGAAGCCATCATTCGCGAACAGGCCAACGGACACCGTCTGAAAGTATGTGTGGGGTCAGACTCTCATGTATACGGAGATGCCATCAACTATGCTACGGCAGTAGTGTTTATTCGTGAAGGAAAAGGAGCGTTTACCTTTATCAGAAAAGAAAGAGAAATACAGAGTATCAGTATCAAGGAGCGAATGCTGAATGAAGTCAACAAATCCGTTGAAATTGCATACGCGATCTGTTCTGTGCTGGATGCTTATGGTGTGGAAATGGAGGTACACGCAGACATTAATACCGACCCGGATTTTAAATCCAATGTAGCACTGAAAGATGCTATGGGATATATTCTGGGAATGGGATATGTGTTTAAAGCAAAGCCTTTTGCCTTCGCCAGTTCCAATTGTGCTGATATGATGGTGTAAGAAAGATGGAAGAGGGATGTGGGGAGCTGGAAGTTTAAAGAGTTTATAAAAATTAAATCATGGAAAAAACAAAAAGATTATTATTTCTGGATGATATAAGATATCCGATCGAGGCTTATCATTATACCCAACAGGATATTTTCCTCAGAAGCGACTGGCACATTGTTCGGAATTACGAACAGTTTGTCAACAGGATCTTGGAAAAAGGGCTCCCGGAAATGATATCTTTTGACCATGACCTTGCAGACGAGCACTATTTGAAACAGAATTCTCAGGAATTTGTTGAGAAAACAGGATACGACTGCGCCAAATGGCTTATAGAATATTGCATGGACAATTATCTGGACCTTCCGGAATTCTATTGCCATTCCATGAATCCGGTAGGAAAGGAAAATATCCTAAACCTGCTGCAAAACTTTAAAGAATTGTAATGGACATTTTTAGATTTATTGAAGATATAAAAGCACATCTGAAGCTCACATTTGATAATGTAGACGGATGGTTTCAAAAAAATAAAAAAACGTTGAATCATCAGCCTTCAAACGGAGGCTGGACGATTCAGCAGATTTTAGAGCACATTTATCTTACTAACTTTTATCTGCTCATCCTTATTGAAAAAGGGTCCAAAAAAGCAATGAAGAATTCTTTAGAACTTGATCTGGAATCTGAAATAAAAAACTACAGTTTCAATAAAGAAACTTTTGACAAAGTAGGGGAGCACGGTGCCTTTGAATGGATAAGACCAGAACATATGGAGCCGAAAGGAGAATTAAGCTTAGATGAAATAAGAAGCTTAATAAACCAACAATATCTTCAATGCGTACACTATCTTGAAGTAATGAAAAATGGCGAAGGACTCTTGTATAAAACGACAATGACAGTGAATGAACTGGGGAAAATTAATGTATATGAATATATTTATTTTCTGTCACTCCATGCTCAAAGACATATTACCCAGATGCAGAAAAACGAATCAGAAATGATTAAAAACTAAACAAAATGATTTTTAAAACCTATAACGCTATAGAAAATGCTTACCAGGCCCGAGTGATCGAACAGATCAGGATGCAGGGGTTTGGGGATGAGGTTTTCATCGTACAGGAAAAAGTTCACGGCGCTAATTTCTCTTTCTTTACCGACGGAAAGGAAATTAAAATCGCGAAGAGAACTGCTTTCATCGAAAAAGATGAAAAATTTTTCAATGCCCATCAGGTTTTGGAACGCTACAGAAATAATGTAATAGAAGTGTTTCAGAAAGTAAAAACCATCCACCCGGATGTTGAAACTGTAGTGATCTACGGTGAATTGTTTGGTGGCGGTTACCAGCATAAAGAAGTAGAATCCGTAAAAGATGCTGTGAAAGTACAGAAAGGTATTGAATATGCCCCTCACAATGAATTTTACGCTTTCGATATTAAACTGAATGGAATCACCTATCTGGATACAGACCTTGCCAATCAGATTTTTGAAGAGACAGGATTTTTCTATGCTAAAATTTTGTTTCAGGGAAGTCTTGAAGAAGCTTTGAAATTCCCTAATGTTTTCAATTCATACATTCCGGCATGGCTTGGGCTACCTGAATTAGAGAACAATAGGTGTGAAGGAACTATTGTAAAAACTTTGAAGACGAAATACTTTGGGAACGGCGCAAGAATCATTCTGAAAAATAAGAATGAAAAATGGGTCGAAAAAGCGAAAATGGTTAAAAAACAAGCAAAAACTGTTCAGAAACAGGTTCATTTCAGTGAAAAAGCTCAGGAGATCTGGGAGGAAATTCAACAATATGCTACTGCCAACAGACTGAATAATGTGGTGAGCAAAATCGGTGAATTCGAACCTAAAATGATAGGTAAAGTGATTGGCCTTTTTGCGCAGGATATTTTAGAAGACTTCGATAAAGACTTCCCGGCAGCTTTTACGGCTATTGAAAAAGAAGAGCAGAAAAGAATCAACAAAAAGTTGAATTCTTTAGTCATTGATTTTATAAAAGAAGAGTTGATGACTCTCAAAGTATAGTTTCGGTAATTTTTTACCGAAACTTTTTTATGTATAATAAGCAACCATCAAAGTCAGAAGAACAAAAACACTTCATTGTATTAAAGAGAAACAGGACTCATAAAAGTGTGGCAATTCCCATCCTTTGGAGGGGTGGCGAAAATTCATAGAATTTTTGACGGGGTGGTTTAAAAAAGAAAAAACAATTAAAAAAATGAAATCCAATATATTTTTTACAGCAGACCATCATTTTGGTCATGAGAATATTATAAAATTTTCAGAGCGGCCTTTTGAATCTCTGGACCATATGAATGAAGAACTCATTAAAAGATGGAATGAGAAAATTGAGCCCGGTGATACGGTATACCACTTAGGAGATATGAGTTTAGGAAAACCGGATTTTACAAAAGAAATTCTAGATCGCTTACATGGTAATATCCATCTGATCAAAGGCAATCATGAAGGAGCTGCTTTAACGTATCCCAAACGATTTGCTTCCATCAGAGATTACCACGAACTGAGAATTGATGAACCGGATCAAAATAATGGCAAACAGAAAATCATTCTTTTCCATTACGCCATGCGTACCTGGAATGGCTCCCACCGTGGGGTCTGGCAATTATACGGTCACTCGCACGGAACATTGCCGGATGATGAAATGGCACTCAGTTTTGACGTTGGGGTAGACTGTCACAATTTTTATCCGGTTTCCTACGAAGAAGTTAAAGAAATAATGAAGAGAAAAAAATGGACGCCTCCATTTGCTCCCAGGAATTAACAATTAACAATGAAAATGAAGCTTGAGGATATGAGAAGTATAAACCAAACTAAATTCTAACCTCTAACTTCTAACTTCTAATTTCTAAGAATAAAATCATGAAAACAACCAATGAGATAATCATTATCGATCTGGAAGCTACATGCTGGGAAAACGACAGAATTCCCATTGGGCAGCAGGTCGATATTATAGAAATAGGAATTTGCAAATTAAACTTAACATCAAAAGCGATTTCCCAGAAACAAAGCATCTATGTCATTCCGGAGCGGTCAGAGATCAACAGATTCTGTACACAATTGACAGGAATTACCCCACAACTGATAGAAGAAAAAGGAATCTATTTCGAAGAAGCCTGTGAAATAATCAGAGATCAATACCATTCTGTACTGCTTACCTGGGCAGGTTATGGAAACTTCGACGGAGAGCAGATCATAGAACAATGTGACTGGCTCGGGATAACCAATCCTTTTTCAGAAAATTATATGAATGTGATGCATGAATTTAAAAGACATTTCAAATTACATAAACAAATAGGGCTTAAAAGAGCTTTAAGTTATTTGAATATGAGTTTTGAAGGCACCCATCACAGCGGAGCAGACGATGCTTATAATACAGCCAGAATTTTAAGTAAGATTCTGTAAATAGTCAATAAGCTGGAGGACAGAGGCTGGAGGCTGAAAGTAAATGAGATACTATTAAAACTTTCCTCTTTCTGCATCTCTCTTCCAATCTTTAACAATTAAATTTTAAACAAGTGAAAACAACAGAAAATATATTAATAGTAGACCTCGAAGCAACATGTTGGAAAAACCGGCCGCCAAGAGGTCAGGAAAGTGAGATCATTGAAATCGGAGTATGCATCATGAATGCAAAAACGGGTAAGATCTCTAAAAATGAAGGAATTTTAGTAAAACCCCAGTATTCAAAAGTGAGTCCGTTCTGTACGGAATTGACTACTATTACCCAAAATATGCTGGATCATGAAGGCATTATGCTGGATGATGCTTTCGATATCCTGAGGGCAGAATATGATTCCGAAGAACTGACATGGGCAAGCTATGGAAACTATGATCTGGATATGCTTCAAAACCAGGCAAGAAGATTCTACACAGATTATCCCATGAGTGATGATCACATCAATGTGAAGACATTATTTGGTGAAATTCATCCTACCATCAGGAAAAGTGTCGGAATGAACAGAGCTTTGGGCGAATTAGGTATGACTTTAGAAGGTACCCATCACAGAGGAGTAGATGACGCCAAAAACATTGCAAAGATTCTGCATTGGTGCCTGAAGAATTATTAAATACTGAAATAGAAACAGATATTTAAAAATGAAGACTGCCTCAAAATGATGAGGCAGTCTTTTTTTATTTTGTTAAATCAAAGATTCTTGCAATGATGAAGACATAAAGCTTCCTCGGAATAGAATGTCCCATCCCTTCAATAAGAAGCCATTCGGCACCCGGAATAGAATCCGCAATATCTTTTCCGCAATCAGGATGAAAGATCAGATCGTCTGTTCCATGAATGATTAAAGCCGGAGCAGTTATTTTCTTCAACACTTCAGGATTATACTGAAAGGAACCCATTGCTAAAAGCTGGCGGATGATTCCGTTTTTGGTTCTGGAGCGTATAAGTTCCTCTTCAAGCAAAGCTTTTTCCTGATTCGAATCAAAAACATATCCAGAGCCCGATATTTTCTTTGCAAAATGGATCTTTTCTCTCAGATATTCTTCTTTCTGAAGAATAGGATCAGCAGACACCCGTGTCAACATAGCCATCACTTCCGGATCAGGCTTGGGAAGGGAAGGATTCATAGAAGTAGACATGATGATCGTCAATGATAAAACTCTTTCAGGATAATAGGAACCTAAAAGCTGTGCAATAATTCCTCCCATGGAACGTCCTGCAATATGAGCTTTTTCAATATTTAAATGATTAAGAAGACCGATAACATCATCCGCCATATCCATTAAAGAATAAGGAATCCCTTCTTTACTGAGCTTCGCAAAAATCTCTTCAATGCTTTTGTCAGAAGGTATTTCCCTTTTCGAATTAAAAACAGAACTCCCCGAATCTCTGTTATCAAACCGAATAACTCTGAATCCTTTTTCAACCAACAGATCACAGAATGTATGATCCCAACAGATCATCTGACTTCCCAATCCGGAAATCAATACAATGGTATCCGGATTTTTCTCACCCAATACCTCATAGCATAATTCCACCTCATTCATTTTGACTGTTTTCATTTAATCCCTTTGTGTATTTAATACTATTTCTTCCAATGGTAAAAGCCTTGAATCCTCTACTGCAGCCATTCTGTGACCCATTATTTTCATATAAGCTTCATTTTTTTCGAAACCAAAAAAATCATTAACACTTTTTTGTTTGATTAAGAGGCACAGATCCCAATATTCACTTTCAGGACCTATCAGAAACTGATCTCCTTTTCCAATAAACAAAATTTCTCCGCCGCTTTCCTTTAAATAAGGTTCGGTTTCCCTGATATAGGTAAGATAGGCATCCAAACCGCTTGATTTTTCATTGGGCTTCAGATCCGGATAGTCTGAATAATCTGCTTCTTTTTTTAATCTGATCAGATTGAGGTTAATAATGGCTCCTTCTATATTTTTAGTAAACAGATGTTTACCTGCCTCAAAAGTTGGAGATAGATATTTTTTTGACATCACTTTAATATAATCCTGTAGTGAGTCCGGAAATATAAGACTGTTCAGCCTTTTGAACCTCTTTTCGGTAGTTGATAAATTCATTGTTCTGATCCGGAACAACAACTGCAAACTCAAAGGTAAAATAATCACTTCCCGATTCTGTCCATTCCTTCTGTAACTGAGGATTTGTAAACATGCCTCCGTTTAGCAGAAATTTCATCTTATTCACCAGCGCTTCCAGATGTAAAGAAGCCTGAACATATTGTTTACCATTTAATTTGTTAGTAACAGCAAGAACTCCCATTGTTGTTGTATGGTCTTTTGCTTTTTCTCTTAGTTGTTTTTTTAATGCATTTTTCATCTTTTCATTATTGGATATTTCCTCCCAAATCAAATAAAAGCTCATTGACCATGCGTAGAGATTTACCTTTTTTGGAAGAAAGAATTTCTTTAGTAATATTTTCTGCGCTTAGCTTAGCTTCTTCAAATATCTTTTTACCATTAGGAGTGATGACCACATAACTTACGCGGGCATCTCTTTCGTTGCTTTCTCTGGATACCAGTCCGATTTTTTCCAATGGATTCAATAACCGGGTGACTCCCGATGCCGTAAGACCTATTCTTTCAGCAAGATCTATTCTCCTCATTCTGCTCTCAGAGGAAGAATAGAGCACATAAAGAATAACAAAGTCGTTGAATCCCAGGCCATGAACACTCAGAGAATCAAATTTTCTGGCAATTACAGACTGTAGTTTATTGATGTTTATTAAAAGTAATAATTCTGTGCTTATCATTGAAAAGTGTTTGAGTTGTCAAGTATTTTGTTTTGCAAATATATAAAATTTATTGAATGGCTATCCTCTATTTATTATTTTAAATAAAATTAACGTATCGGTACGGTAAGATAATTTTGTTGTAAGCCATCATCAATACTAAAAATAAGACACCAAATGTTGTGTAAATATCACAATATAGAGCTTTTAGCTATTTTTTTTAATTTTATATCTTTAAACAGGGAATTATTTTTATTGTGCTGAGAGCTTTATCAACTATTGTTTTATTAACTTAATATTTGTTAAAAAAATCACTTTTATGGGATAATTTACTGTCTGTCAGTCATTTTTTTTTATTTTAGCCAATGAGAATAAATTGATGTTTGGTAATGAAAGTTTTGATGTAAAATATTTAAACTGTTGTTTGGCTGCAAAGCAGGTCGTCAGTACAAAAAAATCCGGATAGACAAGATATCATTTGATTTTGCTATCGGATTCTTTAAAAGTTACATCCCTGAAAACATTTTTTATTAAATAATTTATTCAATTTTTGTCCGGATCTTTAAGATGATGGACTGATGACAATTTTATATAGGACTTCCTGTTTTAAAGACTTTGTTTTCACAGGAAAAAACTGCTGTTATAAAATACTGTGTATTAATGTTCTAGTGAAGGATTGAAATGATTTTAAATGTTGAAATGAAGATGAATTTACTTTTCATGGAGAGGTCTTATTTATTTCTGTCTTCAGGACTGTTTAATAAATATGAAACTCCCTGTGTTACAGCTTTTGAGACCCTTTTTAACAAACGGTCTTCAAAACATTTTAAAAAATATAAAGGAAAACTGCTGACCTCCATTCTTTCAGCAGCTGTGAAAACGGTTTTTAATAACAAAAAGTACGGACTCTATCATGAACTGTTAAAGTATAATGGGTTTGAACCAGAGAAAGCTCTTATCAAACTGCCTGAAGAATGGAAAAAAATGAATAACCTGAAACAAATTTATACATCAAATTAAAGCCCATGAAAGAAAGACTTTATGAGATCCTTAATGAGGAAAAAGTACATGAGATTATTCCCTTTCTAAAAGAGCTTAGCATTGAAGAAAGGAAAACACTGATACCCTCTATCAAGAAAATGGACCGTGAGATCAGTAAAATTGTAATGACTAAAAACTCCTACCACACGGCAGGATCTGTGAACCAGCATTCCATTATAGATATAGCTTCTTTTGTATGTATGGACAAAAAGAATTTTGGTAAAAATTACTGGAGCCTTTTCCGCAATGCAGAACAGACCGAGCAGATATTGGAATGGGGATGCCCGGATTGGTTTTCAGACTTTATCAATGAATCGGTTGAAGCAGAATTTACAGCCTTCAATTATAAAGATATTTTAGGATGGTCAGAGAAAGGATATGTACAGCCCAAACCTGAATTATTGGGACATCACCTGAGTAATTATCCGGCTGATCTTGACCGTTATCCTGAAACACTTAATACACATTTCTGGTATTTATGTGAATTTCCTTCCAAATCTTTACCCTTCCGTAAAGAATGGTTTCCCATCGTTCAAAAGCTCATTGCTGAGAAGAAAATTGAAAGAAAAAGATTCCTGAAAGAATGCCTTCTGGCTTCCAACAGAAACTTTAATAAAAATGTCACAGGCTGGTTTATGGATGCTTTTACATCATTAAAACCAACGGAAGAAGAATTATCTGATCTGCAGGATGAACTGCTTGCAGGCCTTGTTTCTTCACAGTCAAAAGCCGTGAATACGATATTATCCCACCTGAAAAAAATTGTTGGAGCTGCTGAATTTAAAAATGAAGAATTTTCGCATTACCTTCCGAATTTGCTGAGCTCAGAAGTAAAAACAGTGGTGGTTTCCAGTCTCGGACTTACTGAAAAAATATTTCAGAGAAAGAAGGTGGATCCGGATATGCTCGGAGTGGCTTTAAGTACAGCATTTGTTAATAAAGATGATGGCATACAGTCAAAAGCAGCAAAGATCATTCTTAAATACATACCGGCTTCAGAAAATATGATTGAGGCACTTTCTCACTATTCAGATAATATATTGACGAATGTACGTCCGCTTTTAGTAAAATATATTGAAGAAAAACAGCCGGAGCTGGAAGCTATAGCTTCTGAAAAACGGTTGCTGGCTGCAGATGAAAATGCAGTGCAGGTACTTCAGAATTTTGAAGATCTGATGTTCTATCTGCCTTTGGCAATGGACGATCCGTATAGCTATCATTGTGATATTGCTTTGACAGGATTTATCAGGTTTGCCGGAGATGTGGATGAAGATTCTGTGAAACTGATGGAACCTGTATTTTTAAAGGCCTGTAAAACCATTGCAAAATGGGAAGTTCCTTATCTGAATGTTTTGCTGTGCAATGCTATTATCAATTATGGGCTGGCTTTAATGGAAAAATATCCGGTTCAGTTAAAGAATCTGGAAAAAATATATCAGAAAACCAGGGAGGAAGAAATGACAAGAGAGTCTTACTCCAATTATCAGAAGAAACTGGGCCCGATAGAAGATGTTGGAGCAGATTGTCCTGCAAGACAAGCTTTTAAAGAGATTGCTGTATATGCTGTTGAAAAAATAAAATCCGGGGATAAACTGCCTTTGTTATTTCCTATCACCCATGCGCCATGCTGGATTTCCCCTGTGACTCTCGTTGAGAGACTGGAGAATTATCAGAATAATAATACAGAGCCTCATCATCTGGATATTCAGCTGGCCCTGCAGCGCTGTGCTTTGGATGATACTTCAGAAGCTATTGCAGAAACAGAGAAAAGACTAAAAGGGGAATATAGAGAATTACTGCTTTTCTTTTTTGGTAAAAATGAAAAACCGGAAGGCAAGTTTATACACCCATCATGGTGGATGACAGCCGGAATTACACGTTCACCTGACACTGTTTTTGAAGAATTCAGAAGTTTCGGATATGAAAATATTCCTGTGGAATTCTTTTCAGGGGCTTACCAATGGAAGACCATTGACAATAAGAAAAACTCATACTATCCGGTAGAGTTGAATATTACGATTCCAAAATATCATCTTGAAAAAAGAAAAGAACCTTTGTTCCTGGAATATTTTGTAGCAGAGCAGAAAGAGCTTAATGAAATTCCTGCACTGATGCTGTGCTTTCCCAATACGCCTGCCAATGCTCTGGCGAAAGTTATCAAGTACTGTCTTTTCTATTCAGGAATTGCAGAAGTTTTTGAAAGAAACCTTGTTTTGAATACTGCCAATACACTGTATCAGATCAAGAAACCTCTGGATGAAATTGGTTATCTGTTTCTTGGGACTATTTTCCTGGATGGTGATAAAACCATCCGAGGAACTGCTGCTGAAATCTGGCTTGAACATGTTTCCTGTCAGATGATGGATAACGCAAGGCTGGGAAGAGTGATTGGTCTGCACGAAAAACTGGAGTGGGCGCCGGTGAAAAGATTGACAGATCTTATGCAGCATCACATGCTGAATGTAAGCAAAAATCATAATACTGCTCTCGAGGAATTGATTACCAATATTGTACTTCAAATGGAAGAACCGGTTACCAATCTGAAAAGAATTCTGGAAATTTACCATGAAGTATTGGCATTGAATCATTCATTGGTTCCTAAAGAAGTACTTGAAAAATTAAACCACTGGAAAGAAAACTCCAGCCTTAAAAAAATCTGTAATCTACTCCTGAAAAAATAGATCATGGAAGATACGTTTATTTACAACTATTCAGGTGCATCCTCTTTAGTTAGGACAGGTGCGCTCGAAGAGCTGTTCCTCGCCAAATACAATGAGGTATATAAAAATACTGATGCTCCCTGTTTCTTTTGGGGAAATGTAGGGCAGCCCTTTATTTTGGCCCGATGTCTGATCACCCTTTCCAACATTGTGAAATCCAGTTTTAATCTGTCGCCGCTTCAGATGGCACATCTTAAAGATCCTATAGTGACAGCAGGAAATGGAAGAGTACGATTTGAAGGCTTTTCTCATTGTGCAGGAGTGTATGCCAGAGTAGATGTACTGCCTGATGGATTGGATGGTGAGTTTCTTGAAAGCGGAACAACAAATGTGGATTTCAATCAGCCTATGATAAATGCTTTGGGAAGTATCCGTCCGAATGGAAAAATTATGCTTTCTGTAGGGCAAAAAGAAGTTGGGCTTTATCAGGAAGAAAATAAAATAATAGAAAGAAAAGTTCCATTGCCTGTAAAATGGATCAAAGGATTGGGGACCGTTCAGGTCTATTTATCAGAATCAGTGAAACGCTACACTTTCAATAGAATCCAGACGCAGCAATTGTTTAGAGGAATGCCGAAAGGAGTGGTAAAGTCAGATTATTACTTAATTGTACGCGGAAATAAACCTATATTTTCTCCGGTACAATCTACAGATTCTGTTTGTATAGGAGGAATTCACAGGCTTCGTCTTTTAGAGCCTCTTCTTCCTTATATTGATTCTATGCAGGTATTTGCACATGCCAATATGCAGTCCGTAACATGGCAGCTCAGTATGGGGAATATCCGTTTCAGTTTTTCTTTATCTAGAGAATGCTGGAGAGGTTTCTCAGGGGAAGGCGCAGTGTTAGATAGCCTGATTTCGGATGTTCCCGACGAATGGATTGATGCCCTGGATAAATATGCCTATGCCAACCAGTCCTTCAATCCTGCCACACTTGTTCTGGAAGAGAATATCAGTTTTGACAAAGTTGAAAATAGTACCGGCAGGCTTGCTGCAATGGGATTACTCGGTTACGACCTTGATGACAGGGAATTTTTCTATCGCAGGCTTCCTTTTAAATTAAGCCGTATTATCGGACTCAATCCCAGGATAAAAAATGCTGAAAGATTGATTGAAGACGGAAAAGTAGAAATTTTAAATCATCATAAAACAAGAACAGAAGCCAGAGTAAAAGGAACCGGTGTGCATCACACAGTTATCATTGAAAATGAGCGTGCACGCTGTACTTGTGAATGGTTCAGTAAATATCAGGGTGAGAGAGGGCCCTGTAAACATGTCCTGGCAGTGAAAAAACTGGTCAATGCTTAAATGTTGCTGATGTTTATTCGATTATTTTGCTGATAATACAGAGGCATAAAAATCCTACGCCTCTGTATTATAAAATTGTATTATTGGCCAGTCTGCTGTATCCATTCTTCATAGCTGAGTACACCTAATTCCGGTCTCCCTTCACCGTCCAGAACAGAAATAAACTCAAGCTGGTTTCCGTCGGGATCATTAAAATAAACAGCCAGTGCAGGCATCCATGCAAATACCATAGGCTCTGCACTTCCGTTTTTCAGGAAGTTGTAAGGTTTTAAATTCTTTTTTTCAAGAAACTCTATAGAATAATTCAAAATATCTTCCTTACTGCAGGAAAAAGCAAAATGTCTGGTCTGAAGATTCTCCTTCTGCTCCCATAATCCGAGCATAAATTCTTTCCATTCTCCAACCCATAAAAAAGCAATGGGCCTGGTTTCATCTCTGTGAGCAAGTTTCAATCCCAGCACTTCTGTATAAAATTGTATTGCATTTTCCAGATTGCTCACCTGAACATGGGTTTCATATATTCCTTTAATCATAGCTTAATTTTTAATCATAGCAAAGCTAGAAAAGCCTTAGCGAAAAATTAAATACAGATGATTTCTTTAATAAAAACGAATGATAGAAGGATTTTATAATGATGAATGATGAAATGATGAATGCAGTTGTATTTCTCAAACATCTGTATAAATCTGTGGAATTTGCGGAAAAAAATCTATTTAGCATTATTCAATAGAGGTGGGCTTTAGCCCGCCTTATAAACAGCCACATTCATCCGGCTTTAACCAAAACTTTGAATCTGCATAATCGTGCATAATCTGCGAGAATCATTAGAAATTAAAAAAAATCAAATAAAAATTTTCTGCGCAAAAAGATTGCGTAATACTGTGTTTACTTTGCATCAGAAATCAGAGAGGAAGTATCAATCCTTTCCATGTTTAACAATAAAAACAGTAACCATGAAATTTAATTTTTTAAAAAAAGAAACTAAAGTAGTACCGAACTACGAAGGTGTCAGGGCCTATGCGATGACACCTGCAGAAGAATTGTATAGTGCTGTTGTTACAACAGGACTGTCAGATGCCAACTATGAGAAGGGAAATGACAGATTGGAAAGAATACAGTCTCTGATTAAAAAAAATGATCCTGAATTTGTGGCAAAGCTGGCCGTATATGCAAGAAAAGATATGTACTTAAGATCTATTCCATTGGTTTTGACAACTGAACTGGCAAAGCAGATTTCCGGGACAGACCTTGTAAGCAAAACTGTAGATGGAGTCGTGCAGAGAGCGGATGAAATCACAGAATTGCTGGCGTACTACCAGCTTGCCAATAAAAGAACCGATACAAAGAAGCTGAACAAACTATCCAAGCAGATTCAGAAAGGACTGGTAAAATCATTCAATAAATTTGATGAATATCAGTTTGCCAAGTACAACAGAAAAGCAGAAGTAACGCTGAAAGATGCATTATTTCTGGTTCACCCGAAAGCTAAGGATGAAAACCAACAAGCAGTTTTCAACAAAATTGCCAACAATACACTGGAAACGCCTTATACATGGGAAGTTGAACTTTCCGTTCTGGGCCAGACAAAGTTTGCTAATGATGCAGAAAGAAAACTGGCTTTCAAAAACAAATGGGAAGAACTGATCTTCAGTAACAAATTGGGGTATATGGCAACGATGAGAAACCTGAGAAATATTCTGGAAGCAGGTGTATCACCAGATGCAATGAATAAGGTCTGCAGATATCTTTCGGATGAAAAAGCCGTATCCAACTCGAAACAGCTCCCATTCCGATTCCTGGCGGCTTACAGAGAACTGAAAACAATAGATTCACCATACCTGTCGTCAGTATTGGAAGCATTGGAAGATGCTGTAGTGGTAAGTGCTAAAAATATCAAAGGTTTTGGTTTTGATACTTCAGTGGTAATCGCAGCCGATGTATCGGGTTCCATGCAGAAAGCGGTTTCCGGTAAAAGTAAGATTTTACTGTATGATATCGGTTTGCTGATGTCTATGATCCTGCAGTCGCAATGTAAAAATGTGGTGACAGGTATCTTCGGTGACCGTTGGCTAAGAGTTCCCATGCCAAAAAATGGTATTTTAAGGAACGTGGATGCATTCTATAAACGTGAAGGTGAAGTAGGATATTCCACCAATGGTTATCTGGTGATTGAAGATCTGATCAAAAGAGGAGAACAGGTGGATAAGGTAATGCTTTTCACCGATACCCAGCTGTGGGACAGCAGTGGAAACAGAAATTCTTTTGAAAACCTGTGGAACAGATACAAAGCGATCGCTCCCCATGCAAAACTGTATATTTTTGACCTTGCAGGTTATGGTACACAGCCGCTTGATATCAGAAAAAATGATGTACATCTTATTGCGGGTTGGTCAGACAAAATTTTCGATGTACTGAACGCGTTGGAAGACAAAAAGTCTGTAGTAAAAATGATTCAGAAAGTAGTGCTGTAACAGGCACTGCTTTTAAAATAAAAATATAACTTTATTAATAATTAGATTATGAACAAAAGTTTTAATGATTCAGCAGATAACTCAATTCAAGTATTTACAAATCTTTTAGATGTCATTCAAAAATCGAATAGCATAACTGAAGATATTAAAGTGGGTTTAAATATAAGATTTAGTGAAGATGATCTTAAAGGATTTGACTTTATTAAAAAGATAAATGATATTGCTTCATTAATTGCTATTTCTAATCTTGATTTAACAGTTACAAGTAAGTTTTTATATAATGCTTCCAATAATTGGGAAAAAATATACTGTATTAAAAATGCATATTTAACAATTTTTGAAACATTTAAAACATATAATAAATATAGACAATTTCTTAATGAAGTTTCCAGCGGTTTAACAATATCTATAATTGAAGATTTTAAATGTATAAATAACTCAATAAAAGCTTTCAAGATTAGATATAGCTACGATAATAAAATGAGTATTATCCGCAATAACATTAGCGGACATATTAGTGACAACTTAGAATTGTATTATAATACTATTGTTCAATTTGATGGGGATAAAACAGCAGAAATGATAATTGATTTTTTAAAAATAACTAATGATCTTGAATGGTTTTTAATTAAAATTTTAGATCAAGAGAAATCAAAAAATAATAATCAAGAATTAATAGAAATAGCGAAGAAAATAATGCCAGATTTAAATGATAAAATTAATTTATTGTAATGGGAATTAATTTATTTTAATATGAATTATGGGAAATTTATTATATAGAATTGAACATGATCTTAAAGAAGGACGAAAGAAAAAAGCATGCGACAGATTAAGAAATATGATCAATCAATTTCCTGATGACCTTTCCCTAAGAAGAAAATTAGGACAGATTTATTTTGAAGCAGGATTTCTTGATGAAGCAGGTAAGTTCTGGATTCTTTCTAAACCAGAGAATAATGAAATGGAAGATGCTGTAGAGATTTACAGAAAGTCTTTAAGCAATTCAGGAAATACCATTTTAAAAGATATTGTTTTCAGAGGAAATAAAAAACTGCTTGATGAATATGCATTGAAAGTAATCACGGAACTTGAACAGCATAGTCTTAAAATCACAAAACAGATTCCTGTTTTCAAAGCCAAAACAAGAAAGAATGGAAGTTATTCAGAAAACAAAACAGACTTTTTAAGTAAAATAGGAATCTTTTTATTGATCGGATTCATTATTTTACTTCCGGTTTTAGGGATTTTTAAACTGGGTGAATTGATCTTATCATTATTTTCTCAATAAAAATCAAACTACGTAAAAAGATTGCGTACTATCGATATAAATTTGTGAAAATAAAACTAATAACTATGAAAAATCATAATTCCAATTTAAAAGGAGCATTGTATTGAGGTTAATACTCAATACTTATGAAGAAAGCTAAAACGTTAAGACAAAAATTCGGATTCAACGAATATGGATTAATCGACTTTCCAAAGAAAATTTCAGGCGTACAGATCTCAAGATTGATCTACGGAGATAATATGGGTTGTTCATATTGCTTTCCACATGGTTTTGAAGTGGTGAATGCAAGGTATACAAAGTTCCGGCGAAACTGGAAGAAATACAGAAAAACCCAATGGAGAAATTAAAATCAGGTGCCGTTTTGGAATCATACTTCGAGTTAGGTCTTCAGATGTGGGTTCAATTCCTGCCATTCCTGTTGTAAACGGAATGTAGCTCAAACGATAGAGCAGAAGAAAAAGAAAAGATTCCGCCGTTTTTGCCCTGATCCTATAAAAGAGTGCCGTAGAGAAGGCTTACTTCGGTATAATATTGGTTCGACTCCATAACAGATCATGAAAATGATCTTGTAAAAGTCTTTTTGAATCTAGCCTCTTTTATTTAAATACATCAATGAAAAAATAATAGTAAAAGTCGAAATTTTCAGCTAAGAGAACAATGGAAATGCGACATAGGAAACGGAGGTGTTAAGAAAATAAACTATACAAACGTTAAGAAAATTCTACTGTTTGAAGCGCGACACAGAAAGCGAAACGAAGAAGTAATAGCAAATTCGCGCAAGTTTTAGAATTTTTAGAGCGTGTAGGTTATTTTTAGCCGGAGTTTCCAGGTCTTGAACTTTTGGTTCTTTTGCTTCAAGGCAAAACGAACAAATATTTAAATAAAATTATACTACGTAAATAGATTACGTAGTAGCAGTATAATTTTGTAAAAAGAAAACTAATAACCATGAATAATTAAAATCAAGTGTCGTCTTAGAATCATACTTCGAGATTGAGTAAACATTGGGTCGCAGGTTCGAATCCTGCCTTCTCCCCCGAAAAGGAGAGGTAGCTCAGCAGGTAGAGCAAATGCACGGAAGATTCTGAAAAATATTACCTTGATTTGTAAAAGAGTGCCGTAGAAAAGGCCTACTTCGGTTTAATTTGGTTCGACTCCAGAAGGTCATGAAAATGATCTTGTACAAGTCTTTTCGAATCCTGCCTCTTTTTTATTTTAAAATGAATAACCATGCATATACCAAGTAATCTGACTGAATTTTTATACTGGGTCAAAGAACGCACAGAAAAACTGTGGTCTGTGGATGATGAAAATTGTCCTAAAGGATTTTACGGAGCCAGATGGCAAGGGCTTTCTGAAGAACAGATTGATCAGGTTGAGAGAAAATATAAGATCAGTTTTATTCCTGAGCATAAAGAATTTTTAAAGATTCTTCATGCGATTGATAAAAAAGAAATTGTTGAATATGAATATGATGGAGAATTAATTACTGAAGAACGTGATTTTTTTTATAATTGGCTTGCTGATGAAAAGGAAGTTGAGGAAATAATAAAAGGTTCTTATAATTGGATGAAGCACGATGTGAATGAGAAGAGCCAGGTGTGGCTTAATTCATGGGGAATAAAATCTGCATCTTTGGAAAAGAGAATAGAAGTTTTTGAAGAATGGTTTTCTCATGTTCCAGCTCTTTTACCATTAACTGGTCTCCGATATATTGTAAGTGATGAGAATCTTAAATGGAAACCGATTATTTCTATGGGATCTTCCGATATTATTGTTATGGGTTGGGATTTTAGAACTTATTTATTAAATGAAATAGGTAACCATCTTAATATCCATATTGAGGTCTTTGATGAAGAAGACCAAATGTTTTATACGCAACTTATTGATGAGGTAAAGTATATATTTGATGAAAATTTTAAGTATGATGAAACCAAAGATATTCCTTACCTGAAAGAAAGGATTCTCTATTGGTCTTCCGGATGGAGGAGTTTCGGTTTAAATTATTATTCAGAGAATGGCAGCATTCATCCTATTGTCAAAACATATATTGCTGAAGAAGAAAAATAAAAACAAACAAGTGCCGTAGAAAAATGTTACTTCGCTCATCACGACGGGGTCACGGGTTCGAGTCCCGTCTCTTCCACAACAAAAAACACAGTTTATATAGGAAGAGTAGCTCAGTTGGTTAGAGCACGACTGCATTATTCGTTTTTCGCCTTGTTTTATCATACAAGAAGCCGGAAGTGGGACGTTGAAAGATCTTTGTATCGTAATTTTCTATAAAGCCGGAGGAATCTCAGGCTTGCCATCTTTCTTCTTTCCACTTCCAGCTTCTTTATATGACCATCTGAAGTGTCGTCAGGAAAAAATACATCGCACTATAATGACGGGAGGAATAGCGAAGCCGGTTACTCCGGCAAGGTTATCCGGTTCGACTCCGGCAAACGACAGCCCGGTTTTTTCCTTATTATTACCTTTAAAAAATGCCGGTAGATTATGTACCGGCACTTTTCATTGTATCTTCAAGCTCTTTTTCAAACATTCCTTTCCATTTTGAAAGCGTAGTCCGGCTTATTTTATATTTCCTTGACATATAGCTTGTTGAGTGGCCATGTTTTTTCTGATACTGAAGCAGTTTTAACATCGTCTGCCTGTCGTAGGTTTTCAGTTTCTGATTTTCTCTGGACTGCTTGAACAGCTTTTCATTGAACTTAAGTACATCATCACTGGTGTGAAGCTTTTCAAGAAGTTCTTTGATTTTCGGATCTTTCAGCTTTTCAGGATATTCCATCTTTAGCATATCCTGATAAATTCTTTTGTAATTTGGGCGCATGTTTTATCTCTTTATCAGTTGGCATTATCGCTCTTCTGAAGCCATCTGTGAAGCGTACTTTTTGGAATTGAATATTCCTTGATAACTTCGCTTTGGGTCATTTCACCGGAAATAATCCTTTTCATGATAAAATCTTTGATTTCCTGAGTGTAAATGTTTTTCCTGAAATACGGCGTCTTTTCAGACTTTTGGCTGTTTTTGTTAATTGCAGAAGGCGGTGCGTATAAAATTAAATGTGAACTGTAGAGTCTGAAAAAATCATATTCCAGTAATTTGCTCCATCTTAAAAGAAGATCAGTATCCATTGAGCTGCTGTCGTACATCATCTCAACAGTTTCCTCATCTTTGCCTAAAAATTTGCATATTCTCTCTACTGTTATTTCGTTTTCATCAACTCTCTCCTTAATAAATTTCCCAATATGGATTTCTTTATATAACATTTTTACTGAATATTATTCTTTTGTTTAAACTTATATATAAAAAACGAAAATAGGTGATGTGTATTATTTTGTGTGGTGTTAAATAGCTGATGACAGCTTGAAATTGGTGAAGAAAATGGATTATGATTGAAAAATACCAAAAAATATCAAAAAACACCTTTCGTAAGACTCTATCTTAGAAACGCATTGTAACTTACCAAATATTGTAAAACTGGCGGGTAGGGATCACCTTAATATAATTTGGATATATTCTTTATTTTCAATGGGGTCTTTTCTTCTTCTCTTTCAAACTCTCTTCCTGCCATTTGTGTAAAATAATATATAACCTATTAAGGTTTTTATAGAATTCTGTGAGCTGAGGCTGTTGATGTGTTGATAAACAGCTTTTTGCACATCGAATCTTTTAATTAGTACCAAATAATCGCTTATTCGTTTTCAAATGTAAACAAAAATAAGAAGTAAAAACAGTTAGAAATGTAAAAATCATACTTTATCTGTTTATTTTAAGTAAAATTAACATATTATAAAAGTCGATATGTAAATTGTTTAAAGCGATCACCGTAATCATGAAAAGTCATAAAAAGAAAAAATTGTATACCATTTGCACAGTCCATACATTTGCATATCAATGAAAAATACTATAAGCTTATTCGACTTTTCGAAGAAAATCAACTATAAGAACGAACTGCTGGCTGGCTTTACGGTAGCAATGACTATGATTCCTGAATCCCTTTCATTTGCTATTCTGGCTGGTTTGTCTCCGCTTACAGGACTGTATGCTGCATTTATGATGGGACTTGTAACCGCAGTTTTAGGAGGACGTCCAGGTATGGTTTCCGGAGGAGCAGGAGCAACCATCGTGGTACTGATTGCTTTGATACATTCTCATGGAACAGAATATCTGTTTGCTACTGTAGCACTTGCCGGAATCTTTCAGATGATGGTAGGAATCTTTAAACTTGGAAAATTTGTAAGACTGATTCCGCAACCTGTTATGTACGGATTTCTGAATGGATTGGCTATTATTATTTTCATGGCACAGGTTGAACAGTTCAAAATCACAGACAGTAATGGAGGAGTAAGTTGGCTGCAGGGAATGCCTCTATACATCATGGCTGGCTTAACTGCCCTTACAATTGCTATCGTTTACTTTTTTCCAAAAATCACAAAAGTGGTTCCTGCCTCTCTGGTAGCTATTATCATCTTATTTGCAATAGTTCTCGGATTTAATATTCCAACAAAAACGGTTGCAGATATTGCTCATATCAGTGGAAATCTTCCGGGGTTTCATATTCCGAAGGTCCCTTTTTCTCTGGAAACTTTACAGATTATTTTTCCATATGCTTTAATTATGGCCGGAGTAGGTCTTATTGAATCTCTTCTGACATTATCCATGGTAGATGAAATTACGAATACCAAGGGAAGTGCCAATAAAGAGTCTGTAGCTCAGGGATTGGCTAATATTACCAACGGTTTTTTTGGTGGAATGGGTGGATGTGCAATGGTAGCACAGACATTGGTAAATCTTAATGCAGGCTCCAGAGCAAGACTATCAGGAATTGTAGCATCACTGCTTATTTTGATAATTATTCTGGTTGGTGCACCTGTCATAGAGAAAATTCCTATGGCTGCTCTGGTAGGAGTGATGATGATGGTTGCTATCAGCACTTTCCAGTGGGTTTCGATCAGGATTGTGAATAAAATGCCGAAATCGGACATTTTTGTAGGCGTTACGGTAGCGCTGATTACTGTGATTTTACATAATCTTGCTTTAGCAGTATTGGTTGGAGTGATCATTTCAGCATTGGTTTTTGCCTGGGATAATGCTAAAAGAATCAGAGCCAGAAAACATGTGGATGAAAACGGGGTGAAATACTATGAAATATATGGGCCTTTATTTTTTGGTTCAGTAACAGCGTTTACGGATAAATTTGATCCCGTGAATGACCCGGATCAGGTGGTTATTGATTTTAAAGAAAGCCGTATTGTCGATATGAGTGCTATAGATGCTTTGGACAAATTGTCCAAACGTTATAAGCAGCAGAATAAAACGGTATATCTGCGTCATCTCAGCGAAGATTGCAGAAAAGTATTAAAAAATGCAGAAGCAGTAGTGGAAGTTAATATCCAGGAAGATCCTACCTATAAGGTGATGCCGGAAAAATAGGAAGAGGTCAATGAGTGAATTTTGCTTCGCAAGTGAATGGTGAATTTTTATAGTAAAAAAAAATTGACAAGCGCAGCGGATTGACGATTCATTATTCACAATTTCATAGTCAATGAGTGAATTTTGCTTCGCAAGTGGATGGTGAATTTTTATAGTAAAAAAAATTGACAAGCGCAGCGGATTGACGATTGAATATTCACAATAAACATACTATAACCAGAAAAGCACTGTAGTTTTTCTCTCATTGAGGCTGCCCGATTCGTCAACTTTCATAAAAATATCTTAAAACAGATCTTGAACGTAATGCTTTTATGATAAATATTTTATCTTTGGGAAGAATAGTATCGTGAACACTTTTTGATGATTAGAAAATTTTAAATCTTTTTCAAGAAGCTAAATAAAAACTTTTAACTTAAAACCTATTGAAAACAGATATCGACATCCATAACCACTGTCATTTTTCCTTTGACCTGTGGCTCACTTTAATCAAATCTCATCCTGAATTTAAAGCAAAAAGAGTTGAGCTGTTCTCCTCATTTTTTAACGTAGATAAGCCTATAGAACAGGTTGCGAAAACTGTAAAGTATTATGATGATCTTTGCAATACCATTAATGAAGTAACAGGTGGTAATATCGATACTTTTGAGATCTATCTGATGATTCTCAGTTCGCTGGATGTGGATGTAAAACAATTGAATAAAGAAAATTTCAATGAGTTTTACAACAAAAGTGAAGAATTGTTTCTGGAATACAAGCCAGTGGTGATTTTTGAAAATATTCACGATTTTTTTAAGAATATTAAAAATCAGGGAAAGACCATAAATATTCTAAGCAACACTGGATTTATCAAAGGAAAAACAATGAGGAAATTCCTGATTCATGAAAACCTGGATCAGTACATAGATTTCCATATCTATTCTGATGAAATCAACTGTTCCAAACCGAATCCGCTTATTTTTCAGGAAGTGAAGAATAAGATTAAAGATCAGGATTTGGCGATGAATCAGATCCTGCATATCGGAGATAATCCGGTGGCAGATTATCAGGGAGCAAAGAACTTTGGCTTCAGTGCCCATTTACTTAAACACTAAAAATAAACATGAATAAAAGATACAGCTTACACCACATTCATTCGGCAGACGAGTTTACGTTCTCACCTGCGGAATACAGTTATTTCAAGTATGGCGATAAGTCGTATGCTGAAAAATTTGCAAGAGAATTATTCGACGGATTTATTTCCGCATATGAAGAGCTTTTAAATACAGATAAAGAGATTGTAGTGCTTCCAAGTCCTTATATGGCGATTCCTACGGCCTCTAATTTCTTATGTTTTTACTTTAAGAAGCATCTTGATTTTTATCTGTTTCAAAAAGGAAAAAAGTCAAGTATTCTGTCGAAAATCAATCGTAATCATACCTATATCACAGATTACGGGAATCTCAATTTTGAAGACCGCAAAAATCTGATCGCCAATGATACTTATTATATCGATAAGGATTTTTTGAGAGGAAAACTTTGTATTTTTATAGACGATATCAAAATCACGGGAAGTCATGAATATACAGTCAACAGAATCCTTAACGAATATAATGTTGAGGCAGACTTTATGTTCCTGTATTATGCAGAACTGATGAATTTTGACCTTGACCCGAAAATTGAAAACTTTTTCAACTACTATGCTGTAAAAAATGTAAATCATGTTGCAGAAGTGATGAATAAAGAAAGTTTTCAGTTCAATACAAGGATTGTAAAATATATTTTAGGCCTGGAATCAAGTAATTTTGATTATCTTACGTCTCAAGTAAAAAAGGAACAGATGGATCTGCTTTTAGAACTGGCGATCAGTAACAATTATCATTTAATAAAAGAATACGAAAATAACATCAATACTTTAACACAAACGGAATTATATTATGGCTATTAACTTACAAAAAGGACAAAGAGAAAACATTAACGCACCTAAATTTACTGTAGGTTTAGGATGGGATATCAATAATACTTCTACAGGAACCGCTTTCGACCTTGATGCCTCTTTGTTTTTGCTTGGGGACGACAAAAAATTAGTTTCAGATAATCACTTTATTTTCTATAACAACCTTGAGTCTCCGGACAAATCTGTCATCCACACTGGTGATAACCTTACAGGAGAAGGAGCGGGAGATGATGAGCAAATCAAAATTGATCTTACTAAAATTGATAGTGCTATTAAAGAAATTACTGTAGTAGTAACAATTCACGAAGCAGATTCAAGAAAGCAAAATTTTGGGCAGGTAAGAAATTCTTTCATCAGAATTTTCAATACAGATACGAATGAAGAGATCTTAAAATACGAATTAGACGAAGATTTCTCAATCGAAACCGCTGTAGAATTCGGAAGAATCTACAACAGAAACGGAGAATGGAAATTTGAGGCTGTAGGTGCAGGACAGAGAGATGGCCTTGAGAAATTTGTATCAATTTATCAAAAGTAATCATGGACAATCAGGAAAATCAACCCATAGATCCGCTGGGATCAATAGAACCTCTTAAAACCTTTGAACCGACTCCAATGGCTCCTCCTACTCCGGCTCAGCCCGCCCAGAATGCGGCGCCGGCAGTTCTTGTGGACAGAGAGGGAAATGTAAATCTGACGCAGCTGCAGTCAGAAGAACGTCAGAAATATGAAGTTCTTGCGAACTCTATTGACGAGACCAACCCTGGTTCCATCGTGAATTTCGGGGCAGAGCTTCAGAAAACATTAACCAATCAGAGTGACAGCTTTTTAGGAAATGTAAGAAGATCAAACTCAGGAGAAGTTGGTGGGCTTATCAATGACCTTTTGGTAGAGCTTAACTATGTAGATGTAGAAGAGCTTAACGGAAATAAAGTGAAAAGTTTCCTGAGCAAATTGCCATTCATGAAAAAGGTAATGACTCAGGTAGAAAATCTTTTTGCAAAATACGATAAGATCATCAACAATATCGAGCAGATTTCTTATAAAGTAAATGCGGGAATTATCACCTCTACAAAAGATAACGCTGTACTTCAGACTATTTTTGAAAGCAATGTGAATTCTATCAGGCAGATTGAAGAGCTTGTCATTGCAGGTAATATCAGAATGGAAAGAGCGGCAGGCGAGCTTGCTCAGATGGAAGCTAATCCGCAGATTTACCAGGATTATCAGATTGCAGATAAAAGAGATTTCATTGCAAGGCTAGACAGGAGAATGGCTGATCTTAAAGTGGTTCGTGTGATTATGATGCAGTCACTTCCTCAGATCAGACTGGTACAGAACAACAACGTTTCTATCGCTGAAAAAGCACAAACGATTCTTACCACTACACTTCCGGTTTGGAAAAACCAGCTTTCCCTTGCGGTAGCGATGTACAGACAGCAGCAGAATATTGAAATCCAGCAAAAAGTATCTTCTACTACAGAAGAGATTTTAAGAAAGAATGCAGAGCGTCTTGGCCAGAATTCAGTGAATGTTGCCAGAGCCAACGAGCAGACTATCGTATCTGTGGAAACATTGAGAGAAACAACATCAATGCTGATCAATACATTGAATGAAGTGAAACAAATCCAGAAACAAGGGGCTGACAACAGAAGAAAACTGGATCAGGATCTTCAGACATTGGAGCACGAACTAAAAGCAAATGTCAGAGGTTAATTTATAGGATACCAAGGTGGGGGATGATGCAGCAACCATATTGTCGCAAAGCAAAAGAAGGTTAACAAAGCTTAAACTTCTCGCTAATTTTTTTGAACATATTGATATTATATCTATTTACATCAAAACGGATATTATTCACAATCTGTTCCAGGAAAATACAGCTTTAGATTATAATAAACTGGAACTTTTCCACCTGCAGTATACCGACAGCCTTATAGAACTTCTGACTAAAATTAAAAAACAGAAGGAAAATGACATGCTGGCGGTCATCAATGAAATTAACATCAACAGCAAATATATTTCAGGTTTTGAAGAAAGAAGGGTAGATAGTTTTGAGACCGACAGGAAAATGTACAGCGGTGTCTTTTCCCAGCACTTAAAAACAGTGTATAAAGACCTGACGGAAGATCGTTTTACGGCCAATTGGGACAATGTACTGTACTTTCATAAAAAATATGCCCAGGAATTTTACAGATCGGAGGCAGATGAAACACTGCTGAAACCTGATCCTTTTCCTTCCTATCAGTATAAAGAATATTCCATTGAAAGGAAACTGTTGGGAAGGCTTAATATACAGGGATTTAAAGTTCGTTTCGTATGTGGTTACCTTATCGGAACCCACGATTATGAACTTTTTAAAATCTTTCAGTCTGATGATTATTTTATTTTCAGTGTAGACGAAAAGAAATTGTATCTTTTCGACAAAGAACTGGATAAGCTGGATATTTCCGAAAATCAGTCTAATCAGAGTTCCATTATTGATCAGCTGAGAAGTAAAAACGAGCAGCTGGAACATAGTATGAACGAAAGAAAGCGTACTTTGCCAGCTGAAGTGGAAGGAGTTCTGAAAGATTATATTAAAAACCTGGAAAATATGGATATTATGAGCAAGATATTTGACTTCGACGAAGAAACAAATATTCTGCGGGCAATGCTTAATTTGAATTTGAATAATAATTAGAACGAAATTTGAAAAGCAAAGAAGATTTCCTTTTTTGCAAAAAAGTAAATAACAACTAAACATAGAAAGATGGCTATCAACTTACAAAAAGGTCAGAGAATTAACCTTAAAAAAGAAAATGGAGCTGAGCTTTCCCAGGCCTGTGTAGGAATCAACTGGGGAGCAATCGAAAAGAAAGGATTTTTCGGAACAAAGAAAGAAGCAGTAGACTTAGACGGAAGCTGTATTTTATATGATTCAAACAAAAACGTTACTGAAGTAATCTACTTTGGAAATCTTAAGTCCAGAAACGGATCTGTAAGACACAGCGGAGACGACCTTACCGGTGACGTAAACGGAGATGACGGATTGGATAATGAAGTAATCACGGTAGATTTCAGCCAGCTGGAACCAAATGTGGAGCATGTGGCAATGGTACTGAACAGCTACAGAGGTCAGGATTTCGGAACCATCCCTTTTGCTTCTATCCGTATTTATGAAGGGTCACCTACCAATGTGAGAGAAGTTTTTGCAAAATATGATATTGCGAATGATGCTTCTTTCAGCGGACATGTTGCCATGGTAATGGGGGTTTTCTACAAGAGAAACGGAGAATGGAAATTCAATGCGATCGGAGATCCTACAGCGGATAAAAAACTGGAGCAGACGATTCAGACAGTGCAGATGAATTACTTATAATCAATTGTCAATCAAAAGATAAATAAAATAGCAATATTTGTACTCTGTGCATCTATTGCTTTTATCATATAATAACATAACTCAAGTGGAACATCAAAGTATTTTAGAACTGCACCCTGGTCTGGTGTGGGGATTTGCAGTAACGGTGGTTATCATGCTGCTCCTGGACTTAGGGGTATTTAATAAAAAAAGTCATGAAGTCTCTTCCAAAGAAGCTACCATCTGGTCTATCATATGGATTTCGCTTTCCATGGTTTTTTCAGGGGTGGTATATTGGGTATTCAATACCGATGGAAGTCCTGAAAGCCATGCTTTGGCTGTAGAAAAATTTACGCAGTATCAGGCTGCTTATTGGATTGAAAAAGCCCTGTCTGTGGATAATTTATTTGTATTTATCCTTGTTTTCGGGTTCTTTAAAGTTCCGAAATATCTTCATCACAAAGTCCTTTTCTGGGGGATTATCGGAGCGCTGATCTTCAGAGCCATATTCATCTTTGCAGGAGTAGGACTGATTAATCTTACCTATCTTCCTGAAATGAATATCTTCGGTGAGGCAGTGAAAATAAATGTGGTCATGACCTTATTCGGATTATTCCTTGTCTATGCAGGAATCAAATCCTGGGGTGACGGTGACGATGATGACGATGAAGATTACAGCAATACGGCAGGAGCAAGGCTGATTAAAAGTTTCTGGAAAGTTTCAGATAACTATGATGGAGATAAATTCTTCACCATTCAGAACGGAATTAAAATGGCAACTCCTCTTTTAGTGGTAGTAGGGGTTATTGAATTTACAGACGTTCTTTTCGCTGTAGATTCCATCCCGGCGATCTTTGCAATCTCAAATGACCCGTTCATCCTTTATACATCGAATATCTTTGCTATTTTAGGATTAAGATCTTTATACTTCCTGCTGGCGAACTTTATTCATATGTTCAGCAAACTTCCATACGGATTGGCGATTATCCTCTCCTTCATTGGAGTTAAGATGCTTATTGCGCCATGGATCCATATTCCGTCTCCGGTTTCATTAGGAATCGTAGGAGGTGTATTGGTGATCTCTGTTCTTTTATCCGTTATCTTCCCTGAAAAAGAAGAGGAGAAGAAAGAAGAACTGGAAGAGTAATCCTATTTAAAATATACTATCAAGCCTCTGGAATCTATTTCTGGAGGCTTTTTCTATTCATATTCTTAGTTGGACAACGCAAAGGCGCAAAGAGGATAAAAATTATGCTGCTTTTAAGACGCAAGAAAATCGAAGATTTTCAGCAAGATTACTGCGCAATTACCGGTTTCATTCAAAGCCTTTCTTAGCATTATTAAGTTTTATCGGAGATAAAATCTTTGCGCCTTAAATATGTTAAACCTATAAAAATTTAGCGCCTTTGCGCTTTCCAAAATTCTCAAAAAAAAAAAATTAAAAATAAAAACAGACAGACTGGTCTGTATGTAATTTTTTTTCATACATTTGTTCCAGAAAAGAAAAGCATATGAAATCTCCGAGAGAAAGAATCATAGAAACTACATTTCAATTGTTTGCCAGACAGGGTTATAACTCAACCGGAGTCAATCAGATTATTTCCGAAGCTGAAGTTGCCAAGGCAAGCTTTTATCAGCATTTTAAATCCAAAGAAGATTTGTGTGTAGCGTTTCTGAAGGTAAGACATGAATATTGGTTTGGTGAACTCAATCACTTTGTAGCAAAAGAAAAAAGCTTAAAATCCAAGATCATCAATGCTTTCGATTTCCTTGTGTATATGAACGAAAAGGAAAATTTCAGAGGATGCAGCTTTCTGAATATTCTTTCGGAAATACCGATGGATAATACTAAAATTCTGAGTGTTATTCAGTCTCATAAAGCCGATCTCAGAAAGTTCTTTTCAGAATTGCTGAATAATGATGAGCTTTCCGATCATGTCTACATGCTTTTTGAAAGTAGCATCATAGAAAGCCAGCTTTTCAAATCCAATGAACTCATTGAAAAATCAAAAAAGATAGTCACCAATTTAATACAATAAGTTATGGAACAAAAACATCCGCTTCCGCCTTTCACTCTTGAAACGGCACTGGAAAAAATTCAACTGGCAGAAGATGCCTGGAACAGTCAGGATCCTGAAAAGGTTTCCAAAGCATATACCATTGACAGCGAATGGAGAAACAGAGATACATTCGTGAATGGAAGAGAAGAAATTGTAGCTTTTCTTCAGAAAAAATGGGAAAAAGAACTTCATTATCATCTTAAAAAAGAATATTGGGCACACAACGACAATCGTATTGCCGTTCGCTTTGAATATGAGTATCAGACCCAGGAAGGAAACTGGTTCAGAGCATACGGAAACGAAAACTGGGAGTTTGATGAAAACGGGCTTATGGCAAAAAGATACGCCAGTATCAATGATCTGGCGATCAAAGAAGAAGATAGAAAGTTCAGATAAAATAATAAGAAATTATCTCAAAATTCAAATATTTGGTTTTTGTCATTCTGACGAAGGAAGAATCTTAAAGATAAACACTGATATGAGATTCTTCACCGATGGTACTGCTAACGCGGGGGGGAGAGTAGGTCGCCGCCAGTTTTATTTTATTTTATTTTAAAAAAATCCTTTATCATAACGATAAAGGATTTTTTTGTTTTATACCTATACCAACACAACCCAATACATGAGCATAAGTAATAAGTAATTCACCATTATCATTCATCATTCATCAACGTAACACTCCAATTGTCACTCCGTAGGAGTCTCAACAAAGTATTAGCACATAACTGAAGTATTACTTCACTTTTTAAATCTTTAAAACTCTAATCAATGTGGCTGGATTCCTACGGAATGACACAGTAGGAAAGAAACAGCACAAATGAATGAGAAAGACGCCGTTGAAACGCTAAGCTTTAAACTTTAATAAAAGAGGCTGGATTTCTGAACTGTGTTCGCAGACTTTCAGTCTGTGTTCAGAATGACACTCCCAAGAAATACTTTTTTTTAGATAAAATCTTTATAGCTGCACTCAAAAATTCATCATTTAAAACTCATAATTCATCATTAATCTAGCTGTTTTTCCCATGCAGCAGTTTGTTAATCTTCCTTCGCGTCTGCAAAGAAATTTTATACGCTTCATCTCGCAGCTTCTGTATTTTTCCCACAGGCTGAAAGAATATCTTACTTTCAAAAGGATTGAATGATAACAGCTCATTTGTACAGTTCCGCTCATCCAGCAAAGAGCCTTTATTTATTGCAACCTCACCGATTTTGATAAAAGGAGAATTTTTCCACTCCACATTCAGTTTGTTGACAGGCTGGTCTTTCAAGTCATAACATATCTGTATCAGGACATCTGCAGTAAAGTCATGGGTTTGCAGATAATTTTTTAAAGCATCTTTTACCTTCTGCCTTTTTCCAATGTTCTTATCCACAGATTGAGGAGACAGTTTTATTTTGATGATATGATCTCCAAGCCGGTAAGCTCCTATAGAATGATAGTCGAAGGAAAGAATAAAATCATTTCTTTTACGAAGAAGTTGAATCATATTACGAACCATATCAGCTGTTAGCAGGGAAGGAGTCATTTTAATCATCTGAAGCAGCAGGGTAAACAAACTGCTCCATTTTTTGGTGTAAAATCTGTTGACCGCCGTAAACAGTTTCAAAAAATTTGAAACAGAATTCATAGGAAACAGGGGAAAATTCACCAATGGATAATTGGCAAGAAGCCCACCGCTTTCATCCTTGATCTGCACAGCAAAGCCGTAGGCAGGAATGTCCTTTTTTGCATTCTTAATTTTCAGCTGAGCATTGGAAAATCGTATGGTCAAATCAAATTTTTCCTTATCAAAAAAAGGCTGTAGTGATTCCGGAATATCAGGTTCTATGTGGAATGTACCTTTTGCTGCCGCATACGTTTTGGCATGGGCATTTCTGGTAGCATAGTTGACATCGCTGATGGAAGAGGATTGTTCAACAAAATCTGCTATTGTTTTTTTATTGATTTCCAGAAGCTTTTTTTCCTCTTCATTCAGTTCATCAAACTTCTTATTATATTTTAGTGGATTTGGCATTTAGTTTTTAAAATCCAATTATAACGCCAAGTTTCGAAATCTGTGTTAAATAAGTATTACAATTGTTTGAATTTTGTGGAAAAGCTCTCTGAAAATCAAAAATGTATGACTATATGATTAATGAATATTGAAAAATAATCTTTTTAACTTGTTGATTATTAGTGTTTATTTATTTTTAATGAGAATGAATTAAAGTCATTTTCTTTGAGAGGATAATACTTCCGGCTTTTAAACTTCCCTCATCGTGCTCCCATCTTCCAAACCCAAAAAGCCTTATCTTTGTAAAAAATTATAATATGGGAGTAGCAGATATGTTATTTAAACGTAAAAAGGAATTAGCAGAAAAGAACCTGAAAGATGGTAAAGAATATATGGAAGAGTATGGTAAAAGAGAAAGCGTTGTGCAGTTACCAAGCGGCTTGCAGTATGAAATCATTACAGAAGGCGACGGCCCGAAACCAGGACCCAAATCTACTGTAAAATGCCACTACCACGGAACTACTATTTCCGGGAAAGTATTCGACAGTTCTGTAAAAAGAGGTACACCTGCATCTTTCCCTTTGAACAGAGTGATTTCAGGATGGACGGAAGCACTTCAGTTAATGCCTGTTGGCAGCAAATGGAGATTAATCATTCCTCCGCACTTAGCGTATGGAGATCAGGAAATCAGCAAAGAAATCGGGCCTAACAGTACGCTCGTTTTTGAAGTTGAACTGCTGGATATTAAATAATCCTTCTTAAAAATAGATTAAAAATTTACCTGATTTCAGGTAAATTTTTTTATTTGTATTATATTCGTATAGGAGAATTGTGAAAATGGAGAAATTTATATTGCAATATACCTGATAACACAAAAAATCACTGAATGAAAAAACTTTTTTACCTATTGATTGTTTTCGGGCTTCTTACTTCTTGTGTTTCCAGGAAGAATCAGGCTATTCAGCAGAATATTCTCACCCTGAAGGACAGCTACTGTAAAGCGCCGTTCAAATATAACTACAGCAACAAACTTCCGTCTTATAATTCAGATTCTATACTGGCAGCCAATAAAGAATTAAAAGAGGTCTTTTCTGACCAGAGTATTCTTATCTTAAACGCATTGGATAATCTGGATGAAGTTCATCAGATTATTGATCTTAAAAAAGATTCATCCCTTGCTTCCCAGGTTAAGGTTTTACAGTTGAAGACAAAAATAAACAGCAAAATAACGATTGCTCTTACGGAACTGGATGCAGTAGCCGCAGAGTTCGACTGTGAAGGAGAAAGAGTAGCCCAGATTGGAAATTATGTGGATAACTTAAATTCATCAAGAAATAATAAGCTTATTTTATATTCAATTGTTGCAGGAGCAGCAGCTTCAATAGCAGGAGGAATTGTACATGATCAAGGATGGAGTAATGCCATCGATATAGGCGGAGGGGTTCTGGGAGCAGGTTTTGGTTTGGCTACCCTTAATCCTAAAGGTAAAAAAGTAGAATTTATCCACCAGAGAAATCTTTTGAGAGATATCTGGAGAGAAAAACTGGAGTCGCCCAATTTTCCCCCTTTTATCTGGTATATGTACACAGAGAAAAAGTTTTCCAATAAAGAAGAGCATTCCATTATCGGGAATATGAAACAGAGGTGGCTGCATTATCAGTTTGATGATAGTAAGGAAGCGGCGGATAAATCTGTGATTTTCAGTGATGGCGGGTTTTACAGGGCTGATGATCTTCATAACCGCGCAGCCATGCTGAATCAGATGCAGTCGGCAACCCGTACCATTAATCAGAATATCAATTATCTGTTACTGGATCTGGATAAACTGATCCTTTAAGAAAAATTTAACTGTAATAAATTTTGTTACATTTAAAAATTGTGTATCTTTGCCCTGTAATTACAATGAACAATACAAGATTTGCTACGGCAGTACATATTATGACATTATTGGCGAAATGTCCTCAGGAGTGGCTTACTTCTGACTGGATGGCCGGTAGTATCAATGTGAATCCGGTGATTATCCGAAAGGAGATCAGCGTATTGAGAGAAGCAGGCCTTATTATCAGCAGACAGGGAAAAGAGGGAGGAAGCCAACTTGCAAAGAATGCTGAAACGATCACTATTTCCGAGATCTATAAAGCAGTAAAAAATACAGAAGTATTAGGCAAAAAAAATCAGAATCCTAATCCGGCATGCAGTGTTGGAAAAGAGATCAACAATCATTTAAATACATTATTTGAAGAAACAGATCAATTGGTGGTAAACTTTTTAGGAGACAAGTCATTACAGGAATTCACTGACCAGTTTGAATAAAAATTTTTTAGCCTTAAATGTAACAAAAATTATTACAATTTAATTAAAAATAAAACATTATGAAAAAAGTAGCAGTAATCGGTGCAACAGGATTTGTAGGAGCACACGTAGTATCAGAATTAGCAGACAGAGGATATGCGGTGGAAGCATTGGTAAGAGATGCATCAAAAGTGAAAACACAGGAAAATGTAACTGCAAAAAGTGTTGATGTAAACAATGTAAACGAACTGGCTGAAGCATTGAAAGGAAGTGATGCCGTAATCAGTACATTCAATGCAGGATGGACCAACCCTAACCTTTACAACGATTTTTTAAACGGTTCCGAGAACATTGAAAAAGCTGTAGAACAGTCGGGAGTAAAAAGACTGATTGTAGTAGGTGGAGCAGGAAGCCTTTACACACCGGATAACGTACAGATTGTAGATACTCCTGATTTCCCTGAAGCTTATAAACCAGGAGCAACAGCGGCAAGAGATTATTTAAACAAGATCAAAGAGAATAATACGTTGGATTGGACATTCTTCAGCCCTGCTATCGAAATGAATCAGGCTAATGTAGGAGAAAGAACAGGAAAATACAGAACTTCACTGGAAACTCCGGTATTTGATGAAAACGGAAGAAGCCGTCTTTCTGTAGAAGATGTAGCGGTAGTGCTGGTAGATGAATTGGAACAGAACAATCACATCCGTGAACGTTTCACAGCAGCTTACTAATCTATAAAAGAACAGAAATGATACAAAAAAAATTATGGTCGTTAGTGGCACTGCTGGGATTCATCAGCATATTTGCAGGGAATCTCAAAGTGAAAGTTTATAATCCGGGAACCAAAGCTATTTTTCCTATTACATCTACCATTATTTATGGAGATAAAGATGCCATATTGATAGATGCTCAGTTTCAGAAACAATATGCAGAACAGCTGGTAAAAGAAATAAAAGCAACAGGAAAGAACCTGAAAACAGTCTTTATTTCTCACAGTGATCCTGATTTCTATTTTGGATTGGATGTGATTAAAAAAGCTTTTCCTAATGCAAAAATTATCTCAACCGCACAGACTGCTTATCTTATATCAGCTTCAAAAGATGATAAAATGGGAGTGTGGAAACCACAGTTGAAGGCAGATGCACCATCGGAAATTATAATTCCTGAAGCAGTTACTTCAATTCCTGATCTTGAAGGAAATAAAATTGAAATCAGACAAAACCCGGAAGATCCGGCACACAGTTTTCTGTGGATTCCTTCCATTAAAACCATTGCCGGCGGGATTTCGGTTTCTGTAGGCTCACATCTCTGGATGGCGGACACTCAGAATGTAAAAGCCATTGATCAATGGATCGGGCAGATTGATGCTATGAAAGGTTTGAAGCCGGAAAAAGTTATTCCTTCTCATTTTGCAGAATTGTCTACATCACCACAGTCTCTTGATTTTGTGAAAGGTTATCTGGAAAATTACAAGCAGGCAGTAACAGAGAACAAAACTACATCTGCCATTGTAGATTTTATGGTAAAAAAATACCCTGATCTGCCAGGAAAAGAAGAACTTGAAATGGGAGTAAAGGTTTATCTTAAAGAAATAGACTGGGATCTTAAATCACCCTATCCGGCAATCGGAAGTAAAGTGGAAGTGGACTTTGGAGAAATAAAATTCATTCTTGATTTTAAAGATAATAAAACCATGACATTCACAGGAACAGCCGGAAGTTCAAAAAACAGTACGGACACTGTAGAATATACCGCTGTGGAAGTTGCGAAGAATGTTTTTATGGTTTACTGGCATGAGCCACACCTTGGTTTCAATGTGACCCATATTCAGGATTATAATAAAAATATCGTGTATTCAAATATTGCAGGTCCGGACGGTACATTCACCCATCCGAAAGGAACTCTTAAAATCTTAAAGTAAAAAAACAGCTGCCAGTGCAGCTGTTTTTTATATCATAAGAATTAACAATGAAAATATCCTTAAGCTTCGTTAAATCAGCTTGCTGATTCCAACTTTGCCTCCTTAGACTCAAAAGAAAACAAATTAAAAACTTTGCGTTAAAATAACCTCTCGCAGATATTACAGATTCTGCAGATCTATGATCATGAGAATTATATTCGTGATTCGTGATATTCGTGAAACTATTCGTGTTTAAGAAAGGCCTTTAAATGAATACTTTAATTTTTAAAACCAAAAAACTGCCTCTCATGAGACAGTTTTCTTTTTATAGATTCATAAACAATTTCGGGTTAATCGGCGTATTGTTTTTGTGTACTTCATAATGAAGATGGGGCCCGGTGGAGCGCCCTGAGTTTCCGGATTTGGCAATGACCTGGCCTACTTTCACTTTATCGTTCACCTTAGCAACAAGTTCAGATAAATGTCCGTATAGTGTGGCCAGTCCGTTTCCATGAGAAACAATTACACAGTTTCCATAACCTCCTTTTTGTCCGGAGAAAATGACTGTTCCGGCAGCGGCAGCTCTTACATCAGAACCATAGGCAACAGCAATATCCAGTCCTTTATGAAACTGCATCTGATCAGCTTCAGCAGGTGGATTGTTTTTTTCAGCAACAGCAGTTTTAGTTGAAGGAGCTCCAGAAGCAGCTTTTGTTGTCGTTGCAGGAGCAGAAGTTGCAGCTACAGGAGCCGCTTTTGGGGTAACCATTACTTTTACTTCTCTTTTATTTCCATAGCTGTCAGTAAGTTCTACAATTTTCTCAACGGGTTCGGCTTTTACTTCTGGTTTTGCAGCTGCAACGGCAGCTGGCTTTGTCTCAGTCGCTGCACCAGATTTTACCGAAGCAAAAACAGTTTTGAATGGGATAGGATTTTTTCTTATCCCGAAATTGGACGAAATATAGCCGTCAGTAGGCATTCCTAGAGGGACCTGCATCAGTTTTTTCTGAAGATCCATCAGATACTGGCTGTATCGGTTAGCCTGCTTGGAAAGATAAATAGAATTGGAAATACTGTCCTGGTTGAGCATCATCAGCTTTTCGTTGGTAATGTCTTTGGACTTCAGGAAGGAGTTGAGCTGGGCAACTGTCTGATCTACAAGAGTAAGATCAGTTTTCATTTTTAGATAATCTACACTGTCTTTTTCAGTGTTTATTTTTACAAGGTTCACTTCGTAGGTTTTGTCATCTCTTTCAGAAAAGAGCTTGGCAATGAAGACACCCTGTGCAAAAACTACTAGTAAAAGTCCTCCCAGGAGAATGTTTACGTTCTTCTTGCTGCTTAGAAATTTTTTCATATTTCTTCTCTTAGTCAATTTAAAACGGTTTTGAAGCTGCAAATTTAAATAAAAATAAGTTTTGTGAGTTATTTTTATTTAAAATTCAGTTTTTTCTGTATTTAACGGCTAATTAACTATTTAATTGTGTTGAAGTGTTAATTTTTTCAGAAAATGGCTTTTATCATAGTTTCAAAGCCCGCGTTACGTCTTTGTTTTAATATCTTTGCAGTTCACATTCCAATTATGGCTAAAAAGAAAATTATTTCAGAATCTTCGAATCCAAAAAAGAATAAAAAGGATATTTCTGTAGGAGTTGTAGGAAGCGGAAGTTTTGCAACCGCTATCGTAAAAATGCTTGTTGAAAACTGCAAAGTTGTACACTGGTGCGTAAGAAATGAATTTGTAAAAGGGGCTATTGAGCTTCGTGGGCATAACCCAACCTATCTTACGGCGGCACATTTTAATCTTAAAAGTTTAAAACTGACAACAGATATTAACGAACTGGTTTCTGCCTGTGATGTTATTGTGCTGGCAACGCCGTCTATTTACCTGTCTGATACACTGGATAAAATGACGTGCGATTATTCAGACAAGATCTTTATCTCTGCAATTAAAGGAATTATTCCAAAAGTAAATGATGTAGTGGCGCATTATCTGCGTGATGAGTTTAAAATCGGTTTCAGAAACCAGGCTGTTATTGCAGGACCTTGTCATGCCGAAGAGGTAGCCATGGAAAGACTTTCTTATCTTACGATTGCAGCAGTAGAAGATGAAACCGCTGAAAAACTTGAAGGAATATTCAGTTCAGATTTCATCAAAGTGCATACAAGCAAAGATATTTTAGGAAATGAGTACAGTGCGATCCTTAAGAACATTTTTGCCATCGGAGCAGGAATTGCCAGTGGATTAGGATATGGAGATAACTTTGCAGCCGTATTTGTTTCCAACGCAATACGTGAAATGGAAACTTTCCTGGAAGCGATTTATGAAGCACCAAGAGATGTGAACGAAAGCGCCTATCTGGGTGACCTTTTGGTAACGGCGTATTCACTTTTCTCAAGAAACAGAAACCTTGGAAACCTGATCGGAAAAGGATATACCGTAAAATCTGCCATTCAGTCCATGAACATGGTAGCAGAAGGATATTACGCAGCAGATTCCATTTATAAGACAGCGAAACAGAAAAACCTTAAACTCCCGATTATTGATACGGTATATGCTATTTTGTATGAAGGTAAAAATGCTGAAAAGCAGTTTAAAAAACTGACCGCAAAATTGAATTAAAATGGAGCTGGAATAAAAGCCCGTTAAACATACATAGAAAAACTTAGGCAGTAAATGCTTAAGTTTTTTTATTGACTAATCCTGGCAGCGGCTCGTACTGCTATTTTATATTATCAATCATTTCAATGGTACTTTATTGAAATTTTCCATGGTTTTTTGTTGTGTACTCAAGAAGTCTTCTGAGCAAAAAAATAACGGATTAAATCGTGCTGATTTTTAAAACTTTTCCCGAAATTTGAAGTAAAATTTTAAAATTATGTCACAATCGCTTACAAGCAGAACACCGAAACCTAAATACGACGTTGTACTGATAGGCGGCGGAATCATGAGCGCCACTTTAGCAACGCTGCTTCATGAATTTGATCCAAATCTTGAAATCGCTATCTTCGAAAGACTCGGAAGGTTTGCCAAAGAAAGTACAGCTGCATGGAACAACGCCGGAACAGGCCACTCCGCTTTTTGTGAGCTCAACTATACCCCTGAAAAACCGGACGGATCTATTGATATTACCAAAGCCGAAAGCATTGCAGAGCAGTTTGAAATTTCAAAACAATTCTGGTCTTATCTGATTACCAAAGGATATATCCGTGAACCTAAAGAATTTATCAATTCCTGTGCTCATATGAGTCTGGTATTCGGAGAAAAAGATGCTGAATACCTTAAAAAACGCCACGATAAAATGGCAGAGTCTGTTCTTTTTTCAGGAATGGAATTTTCTACAGATCATGAAAAACTGAAAGAATGGATTCCTCTGATAATGAGTAAAAGAAATCAGTCTGAAGTTATGGCTGCAACGAAGATGGATATGGGAACAGATGTAAACTTCGGAACATTGACGAGAAAAATGGGAAGACATCTTCTGGAAGATTCTAATGTTGAGGTTTTCTTATACCACGAGGTGAAAGATATCAGCCCCAGAGAAAACGGTACATGGGAAATGAAAGTGAAAGACAGAATCCATAGCCACAAACAGGAAGTGGTAGCAGATTTTGTATTTATCGGTGCGGGAGGATATGCGCTTCCGTTACTGGACAGCTCAGATATTAAAGAAAGTGAAGGATACGGAGGCTTCCCGGTTTCAGGGCAGTGGCTGGTAAGTCATAATCAGGAACTGGTAGAAAAGCACCATGCTAAAGTATATACTCAGGCTACGGTAGATGCTCCGCCAATGTCTGTTCCACACCTTGATCTTAGGATTATTGATGGAAAAAAAGCGCTTCTTTTCGGACCTTTTGCAGGATTCTCAACCAAATTTCTAAGAGAAGGAAGTTATCTTGACCTTCCTGAAAGTGTAAATACGAAGAATTTAAGGTCACTTTTTGGAGCATGGTGGCATAATATTCCACTTACAAAATATCTTATTCAGCAGGTTGCCATGACAAAGTCTCAGAGAATGCAGCATTTGAGAGAATTTATCAAAGATGCTAAAGAAGAAGACTGGGAACTGAAAGTAGCAGGACAGAGAGTTCAGATCATCAAAAAAGACGAAAAAGAAGGTGGTAAACTGGAATTCGGAACTGAGGTGGTCGTAAACAAGAGCGGAACGATTGCTTCTCTGCTGGGAGCTTCACCGGGTGCTTCCACAGCAGTATATGCCATGCTGAATGTGCTGGAAAAATGCTTCCCTGAAAAACTGCATGGAGAATGGAAAGGAAAGCTGCTTGAAATGGTTCCTTCCTATGGTCAAAAACTGGCTGATAACCCTGAACTGACCCAGGAAGTAAGAAATTACACCAAAGAAAAATTAGAATTAGAATATTAACATCCATAATGAGCAATAAGTAATCCTATTATTTATTGCTCATTACTTATTACTTATAAAAAGGTGGAAGAAGTAATTGTAAAACCAGTCATTGCCAAGGAACTCCTTGAATCTCTTCAGGCGAAAACAGAAGAGGAGAGGCAGGTTATTGTACACTGTTGCTTTCCGGCATCTCCATTCTTAGGAAACCTGATCAGAATCTGGCATTCAACCTATCTTTTTGACAATCAGTCTGAGCACAGGAGCAAAATGATTCATGCGGAAAACATTTCAATTTCTCCATACTGGACACCGGTTCCCTTTATGAAAGACTTTTGGTTTACCCTGATCTTTTCCGGGCTGCCAAAAGACTGCAAAAGTTTTGATCTGAAAGAAGTTATTCCTGAGGAAGGAGGTTTTTTTGTTGAATCAATTAAAAGAAACTCTTCTGATGTGTATCGCGTCAAGATATCAGAGTCTTATTAAGTAAGTATGAGCGCAAGGGAAGAAAAACTGAAACAGATTATTCACTGGGCTGAAAACAATCCTGATATCCGTGCTGTTCTCCTGACCAGTTCATTGGTAAATCCTTACGCTCCTGTAGATGATTTCAGTGATCTTGATGTGGAGCTTGTTTTTGGTAACAGATCATCCTATGAGTCGGAAAATAAATGGATCAGCCTTTTTGGTGAACCCATTTCCATGATTGAAGAAGATGATCGTGTTTTTGACGGAAAGCATGCTATGAAAATGGTCTTATATAAAGATCATGTAAAAGTTGATTTTAAGCTGTATCAGGTATCGGAATTTATTGAAGAAATCAATGAGGAAAACCTTCCCGAAGACTGGGATGTAGGATACAAGGTTTTAATAGATAAAGATAACCTGACCAATAGTATGAAACCGCCTACCTATCAGTCAATAATGATTCAGCAGCCGACAGAAAAAGAATTTCAGCAGCGGATGAATGACTTCTGGTGGGATACAACTTATGTTGCAAAATGCCTGAAACGCGGAGACATTTTTTACGCCAAATTTATGTCTGAAAATATCCTGCGTACAGATTATCTTGTCCCTTTGATTGAATGGTATATTGCCGAAAATCATGACTGGAATAATATCACAACCAATAAACACGGAAGACTCTTCAAAAAATATCTCTCATCTGATTTATGGAATAAAGTGGAAAAAACTTTCTCCGGCAGCGATATTGAAGAAAACTGGAATGCATTGTTTGCCTATGCAGATGTGGTTCATGAGCTGGGAACTTCACTGGCAGAAAAGCTTCATTGTATGTACCCTTCAAAGTTGGAGCATGATATCAGGAACTATCTTAACGAAGTAAGAAAGATGCCTTAATTTCAGGCAAATTCATTCTGTTTAATAAGATTTTCAATACAATATTCAGCAATCGCAGTAATCGTAACAAACGGATTAACACCAATGGTTCCCGGAATTAAAGAACCATCCAGCACATACAGATTTTCGTGATCTTTTAGCTTTCCATATTCGTTGGTAGCTTCACCAAGAACACACCCTCCAAGCGGATGATAACAGATATCTGCCCCAAACCCATTATTAAAAAGTAAATGGCTTCTTGTACCGCCATTAGCCTTATTCATTTTACGGGTAAAATATTGGGCATTTTCTCTCATTTTAGCGGTATTGCTTTCATCCCAGTTTAATGTCAGGGATTGGCTGGCTTTATGATAGGCAACTTCTCCCTTTTTATCAACCCTGTTGATGAGCAGATATAAAGCAGTAGCCACATCCATTCCCATGGGCAGAGGAGCAATTTCTGTGAAAAACGGATGTTCCGGATCATCCCAGTTATCAATTCCTCCTACCGGAATAGTGGATTGCTTAGCTCCGGTGCCGCCAGACAATGGCTTAACCCAGTTTCTTCCGGTCATGAAATTTCCATTGTTTCCCCAGTTTTTACCAATCTTTTCATGGATGGGAAATCCGTTCTCTGCATGAGACTGTAACAGAAGCTGCAAAGTACCCATTGTTCCTGCGGAAAGAATCAGCTTTTTGCAGTGGAAAACTTTGTCCGCAATCATAACTCCGGAAGTATCTGTCTGCCGGATATTTAATGTATAGCTTTTGTCATCATTCAGTTGAATAGTCTGGACACGATGAAGGTCAAGGATTTCTAAATTTCCTGTTTCCAGTGCTTTTCTGAGATAGGTTTTATCTAAACTGTTTTTTCCGTGGTTATTTCCATAAATCACTTCAGTGTTGAGAGCAGAGCGGGGAACTTCATTCCTGAATTCTTTTTCCATGTATTTAAAATCATATACATTGGGAACCCGAATGGTTTTAAAACCGGCTTTGTGAGCTTCTGCTTCACCTACCCGGGTGAATTTATAATAAGGACAGTCTTTCAGAAACTGTTCATCAATCACATTTACCCTGAGTTCTTCCCGTACCAGAGGAAAATAATGATTATAAAACTTTTCAGCATCAAGATCAGGGAAAACCTCTCTGAAATAGCTTTCTTTGGGAGTGACAGCCATTCCGCCATTCACCAGAGAACCTCCGCCAACCCCTCTTCCTACCCAGATTTTAATATGATCAAAATCCAGACGGTCCAGAGTTCCGGTAAAAGGAGTCAGAGAAAAAATATTCATAAAGGGAGCAATGCTTTTGTTTTTCAGCCATGCAGAGCTTTTCCCGGGTTTCAGCAGATTGGAAAACGGAATTCCTGCTTTTTCCCAGTTAAGACCCATCTCCAGCAGCACTACTTTTTTTCCTGCTTCACAAAGACGCAAAGCTGAAACCGCTCCGCCATATCCACTGCCAATAATAACAATCGGAACATCGTTGTTTTCAACGATCTGATTGTTTCTTCTTTCCGCTGCATGAAATAATTCGGATTGAAGAAAATAAAATCCTGATATTGCCAGAACACTGGTCTTTATGAAGCTTTTTCTGTCCATGAGCTTTGTTTTTCAAAAAGTGTGCTAGATTATCAAAGGTTAATTTTATTTAAAACAGATTATATTTTTTATTACAATTTTAACTTTTGTTGGAATGAAAATTCATAGCTTTACTTATAATTTTAAATTCATGAAAAAATATATCATACTCTTTTTACTGCTTCCTCTATGGGTTTTTTCTCAGAAAAAGATGTCAAAGGAAGAGAAAGAGGTACAGAAGTTTCAGAAAGAACTCAATGCAGAATATCTTAACCCAAAGGAAACTCCATTAAGAGGTGATAATTTTAAAAATTTTAAAGGACATCCTTTCTTCCCTTTTGATGCTAAATACAGAGTTACTGCACAATTTGTTAAGTCAGAAAATACTCGACCTTTTGAACTTCCTACGTCTTCAGGGAAAACAAAAACGTATCAGGAATATGGAAAAGCAACCTTTACATTGGATGGTAAGTCGTATACTGTAACGTTATACCAAAGCCTGGATCTGATCAAACAGGAAAAATACAAAGACTATCTTTTCCTTCCGTTCCGTGATGCAACCAATAAAAAAGAAACCTATGGAGGAGGGAAATATATGGATCTTAAAATCCCGAAAGGAAATACCATTGTGCTGGATTTTAATCAATCTTACCATCCGTTTTGTGCTTATAATGCTTATGATTACAACTGCCCGATTGTTCCAGAGGAAAATAAGCTTCCCGTGGAAATCCGTGCAGGAGTAATGTATGAAGATATTTACCATCACTAATACTATGATACATTTAGAATTCTTTAAACCAGAAGATCTTTCCGGGGTCAGCTATGCTTTGGATGAAAATCAGATGAGATTTACAGCGACTGCTCAACAGGCTTTGCAAAGCATCAGTGAGCGGGATGATAACGATGCATTTCCCGTGACTATATTTTACAACAATCAGCCTGCAGGCTTTTTTGTCCTTGATTTCGGGAAAGATAAACTGGAAATTACTGATAATGAAAACTCAACATTGTTACGATCCCTATCTGTGAATCCCGGGATGCAGGGCAAAGGAATTGGAAAAGCGGCGATGCTTGAAGTGGGGCATTTTGTCAGAAACCACTTTAAAACCTGCGATGAAATTGTATTGGCTGTCAATCAGAAAAACGATTCTGCTTACCATATTTACCTTAAGGCAGGATACATTTACGACGGTAAGACCAGAATCGGAAGAAGCGGACCTCAATATCTGATGTACAAAAAACTTTAATAAAATTTTAAAATCATAATTTTTTATCTGCTGATATCTTTCCATAACTTTGAGTAACATCAAATTACAAAACATGGAAATATCACTTCAAAACCAGGTGGCTGTAGTCACAGGAGCTTCCAGTGGAATCGGTTCAGGAATTGCAAAATCATTGGCCGCAGCAGGAGCAACAGTCATTGTCAACCATTCCTCAGAAAGATCTACAGATGAAGCCAAAGCTGTTTTAAAGGAAATAACGGAGGCCGGAGGGAAAGGAATGACCTACCAATGTGATGTTTCCAAAGAAGATCAGGTCATCAGAATGTTTCAGGATGTCATTGCTGAGTACCAGACTGTAGATATTCTGATCAATAATGCAGGGATTCAGAAAGACGCGAAATTTACTGAAATGACTCTTGACCAATGGAATGCTGTCATAGGAGTTAATCTGACGGGACAATTTCTATGCGCCAGAGAAGCCATTAAAGAATTTCTTCGACGGGGAATAGATCCGTCACGGTCTGTTGCCTGTGGAAAAATTATTCATATCAGTTCAGTGCATGAAATTATTCCGTGGGCGGGTCATGCTAATTACGCTTCCAGTAAAGGGGCAATCAGAATGTTGATGCAAACGCTTGCTCAGGAATATGGTGCGGACAAAATCCGTGTCAATTCCATTTGTCCGGGAGCGATTCAGACGCCGATTAACCGGAATGCATGGGATACTCCGGAAGCTCTTAATTCTCTTCTCAGCCTTATTCCTTATAACAGGATCGGACAGCCGCAGGATATCGGAAACCTAGCAGCATTTCTTGCGAGTGATCTTGCAGATTATATTACCGGAACAAGCATTTTCGTAGATGGCGGGATGACTACCTTTGAGAGCTTTTCTACGGGAGGATAGGGGAGTTCAAAGTTTAATGTTCAAGGTTTAAAGTTTAAAGTTTAAAGTTTAAAGTTTTTGAGGTTGTTCTTAGAGTTTGAAACGGAATCAAAATATTACTCATTGCTTATTACTCATTACTCATAATTATCGCTTATGTCGGAAAAACAGAGAATTTCAGATGTTTCATGGAAAAAATGGGGCCCTTATGTAAGCAACCGCGAATGGGGGCTCGTTCGTGAAGACTACAGTGAAGACGGAGATGCCTGGAATTACACAGGCCACGATACCGCAGAAGCCAAAGCATACCGTTGGGGTGAAGAAGGGATATGCGGAATCTGTGACGATCTTCAGAAACTTGTATTCTCTGTAGGTTTCTGGAATAAAAAGGACAAAATGGTGAAAGAGCGGTTCTTTGGACTCACCAACGGACAAGGAAATCATGGTGAAGATGTAAAGGAATATTTCTATTATCTTGATTCTACTCCTACCCATTCTTATATGAAGATGCTGTATAAGTACCCTCAGAATGCATTTCCTTATGAAGATCTCATAAAAACAAATGCAGCAAGAGGGAAAGAGGATCCGGAATATGAGCTGATTGACACAGGAATTTTTGATCAGAATGACTATTTTGATATTTTTATAGAATATGCAAAGGAAAGTCAGAATGATATTCTTGTAAGATTAACAATTATCAATAAATCTGAAAAAGAAGCATCTCTGGTCATTTTACCAACAGTTTGGTTCAGAAATACCTGGAAATGGGGATATGATGATTATAAACCCCAATTGTCTGCGGAAGATGCTGACCATATTAAAGTCAATCATCAGGATATTGAGATTAAAAATGTGTATGCAAAACAGTCCTTAAAGATCTTATTTTGTAACAATGAAACCAATAATGAAAAGCTTTATCAATGTTCTAATGATTCAAAATACTGTAAAGATGGGATCAATAATTTTGTGATGACGGGAAATTCCCAGTCTGTAAATCCACAAAATGCAGGAACCAAAGCTTCTTTCTTTATTGATGAGGACTTTCAGGATGGGGAATCGAAAATATTTGACTTCAGACTTTCAGATAAAGATATTAGAGAACCTTTTAAAGATTTTGATAGCCTTTTTGAACAAAAACAGAAAGAGGCAGATGAGTTTTATGCAGAAATCCAGAAAGGAATTGCTTCGGAAGATGAAAAACTGGTTCAAAGGCAGGCTTTTGCCGGAATGTTGTGGAATAAAATGTTTTACCATTACAATGTGGAAAAATGGCTGAAAGGTGACCCTTCCGAAGTGCCGCCGCCAAAGTCCCGGGAAACAATAAGAAATTACGACTGGAAGCATCTCAACAACGAACATATTATTTCCATGCCGGATAAATGGGAATATCCGTGGTATGCAACGTGGGATCTTGCATTTCACACCATCAGCTTTTCACTGATAGATCCGGATTTTGCCAAACATCAGTTAAAGCTTTTCCTGTTTGAATGGTATATGCATCCCAACGGACAGCTTCCTGCTTACGAATGGAACCTGAGTGATGTGAATCCTCCTGTACATGCCTGGGCGGTTTTCAGGGTATTTAAAATTGATGAGTATTTAAAAGACAAACCAGACCTGGAATTTCTCGAAAGTGCTTTCCAAAAACTGCTCATGAATTTTACCTGGTGGGTTAACAAAAAAGACCTTAACGGTAATAATATCTTTGAAGGAGGATTCCTGGGACTTGATAATATCGGTGTTTTTGACAGGAATTCTGTTTTACCCAACGGAGAACAGCTGGAACAGTCGGATGGAACGAGCTGGATGGCTATGTTTGCCCTCAATATGATGAGAATTGCCCTGGAACTGGCCCTTTACAATAAGGTGTATGAAGAGATGGCGATGAAATTCTTTGAACATTTCCTGTCGATTGCCCATTCATTGGATAATATGGGAGATGAGAATTTCAGTCTTTGGGATGAGCAGGATGAATTTTTCTATGATGCAATTACTTCCAGTGACGGAACTCATATGTATCTGAAATTAAGAACCATCGTTGGGTTGATTCCGATGTTTGCTGTTGAGGTTATTGATGATGAAATGATCGAAAATCTTCCCAACTTCAAGAAAAGAATGAAATGGGTACTGGATAATAAACCTGAACTCGCTTCTCTCGTTTCAAGATGGGAAGTGAAGGGACAGGATTCAAAACATCTTTTATCTCTGCTTCGGGGACATCGTCTGAAAAGGCTGTTAAACCGGATGTTGAATCCGGATGAATTTCTAAGTGATTACGGAGTAAGAGCCTTATCCAAAGAGTATGAAAGAAATCCTTATACTTTAACTCTGAATGAAACGGATTTTACTGTTAAATATACCCCTGCGGAAAGTGACAGCGGCTTGTTTGGCGGAAACAGCAACTGGCGCGGCCCGGTGTGGTTTCCGATCAATTTTCTTATTATTGACAGTCTTCAGCGTTTTTTCTTCTATTACAGCCCGGATTTTTTGGTAGAATATCCTACGGGCAGCGGTAATTATTCAGACCTTGATCAGATTGCAGATGCTTTAAATAAAAGACTAGCGAAAATATTTTTAAAGGATGAAAATGGTAAACGCCCGGTTCATGGGCAGTATGAAAGATTTCAGACCGATCCGGGTTTTAAAGATTATATCCTTTTCTATGAATATTTCCATGGAGACAACGGCCGTGGAGTAGGAGCTTCCCATCAGACAGGCTGGACGGGACTTATTGCTAAGATTCTTCAGCCCAGATTTTCCAAAAAAGAAATGGCAGAATCCGAAACTGAAATGCCGGATAATGCAGAAAAACAATAAGCTGGTTTATTCAAATATCTGCTGAATAATTTCAAGTGAGGCCGGAGTTTTGAAGTCCGTGATATGATAATGATAGTACACCAAAAGACTGTCAAGGAAATCTTTTCTTAATGAAGAACGGATTTTTGTGGCATAAAAATCTTCTGCACAAAGAGCTTCTTTCCATACCATTGAAATCTCTTCATTGAAAAGCTGATGGCTTATTCCTGAAGAAAAAGTTCCGGTTTCCGGATCTAAAAAATTACCTTCACTCAATAATGGAGCTACACCCTGAATTTTTAAAAAAGCAAGCAAAAACAGAAGATGTGCCTGGTAATTTCTATTGGTCAGCTCACTGATAAGATGATCAATACCGGAATAGACCGGAATATTTTTATTCTCATGCTTAAGAATATGACTCAGAAAATCCGAGATAAAGAAAATGACAGTATTGACCTTTATATCTGTATAAATGTCATTGTTTTTTACCAATTCGAATTTTGAAACAGTCGGGATTCCGTTACCCCGTGATGGATTAACTGAAAAATTGAGCTGGCTCAGCGGCTGAAGCAGGGCTTTCTTTTTGTTCTTTTTGGAATAAATTCCTTTCAGAAAATAGCTTTGAAAACCCTCTTCTTCTGTAAAACAATGCAATACAGCATCATTTTCCCCGTATTTGATAAATGAAAGTAAAAAACCGTTTTGTGAATTCATTAATTAACCACTCCTATTTTGGCGGTAGCTTTATCAGATCCGTCTTCATTCGTCATCAGGACAAAATAAATCCCTGAAGCTACTCTTGTTCCTTTCTGATTATTGAGATCCCATTCATAATAACCTCCTCTTGCAACGGCAGAGTGTACTACATTTCCTGCAGCATCCACGATTCTTATATTGGTTTTTTCTGCAAGACCTTTTATCGTTACTTTTCCTTTGAAGTTTGAATACACAACAGGATTAGGATATACTACAACATCACCGAAATTGGATGTCACATCAGCAACATCGCCCTGATATGTTACAATACCATTATACGTTACAAAATACACCTTGCCTGTTTTTTTATCAATTTTGATATCAGTAACACTATTGGTAGGAAGGGGTGAATTTTCCTTTGTAAAATGTTTTATGGTTCTCTGACCGTCTGAAGAAAGATAGTAAACACCACCACCGTCAACGGATACCCATTTATAATCACCTGCATCTACTGCAATCTGAAGAATTGCTGATTCTCTGAAAAGCTCTTCACCCAAACCATTCTGCTCTATCACTATAGGTTCTACCTTAGGCTGGGCACTTTTTATTTCTGATGCTGCGTTTGACATGATCCTCAGACCTCCGTCCGTACCAATCCATGCATCACCAGCCTTATCAAAGGCTACAGATAAAATTCCTCCCGAACTGTTAAATCCATTAGATGTTCCCAGGATATAATCTGAATCATCGGAAAGGTTAAGGGCATTTTTATAATCATACACCCAGAAATTATTGGATCTCGGCAGCGGAGTCCACAACATATTTTCGTGGAAAACCGGTTTTTGAGTACCATCACTGGCCAGAACTAATTTTTTGATAACAAAATCATCAGCTGCTTTATCATAAATTCCCATAGATGGGTTTCCATCATTAAAACCAAATGATACAAAAAGATTGCTCTGAGCGTCTGTAGCAAAACCTACTGGGCGTCTGTAATAAGGCTGTGCTCCCAGATTATAATATTTTACCAGTTCAAAATCTTTGCTGGTAGCATTGTACTTCATTTTGTAAACTCCATTATCCAACATGGTATAATTGGTAAAGAGTACTTCATTATTGTTATAAGGACTTATAATAGCATCCAGTACGTTGATAAAGGTTGGGCGGTTTGGATTGTTTTTATTGAAAAATGAAGGATAAATCCATTCCGTACCATTGAAATAATAAAATCCTGGTTCTTGTGGCTGAATAAACGGATGGTTGTAGTTATTGGCTCTGGCACCAGAGGAAACCAGGAGCTGACCGTTATCAAAAAGATTGATATTATAGGCAAAATTGAAGTAGGGACCGGAAGGTTTAAAAGTATTGTTACCTTCATCCTTAATTCCCGATAATACCGTTCCTCCTAAAATCTTTCCGCCAGCTGTTAATGCAGTATTGCATTCTTCACCAAGACTTACCGCATTTTGTGATACTCCATTGATTCCGTAAGTATATACTCTGTTATCTGTAACCACAATACTATTGGAGGTAATAACAACATCCCTGATCTTTTCAAAAGTAGTAGGAAGTTGTGTCGGGGTACCGTTATTATAAATATAAGCTGCTGTTGCCGTTGAGAAAACCAGTTCTGATTCTGAATCTATATGTTTGAAAGCTCCGGGAGCTTCCGTTGTCCAGGTAGAAAATACAGGAAATGTAGTATTCATTTGATGGCTTTTCAAACCTGTATCCGTTACAGAATATACTTTATTCCCGAATATGGTGGCTTCATTACTTGCCTGATAAACCCCGCCGGTCAGGAAAAATGCAGAATCACCAAATTCTTTATTCTGAAGGTTAAAGATGGAAACTCCATACCCAACAGAAATGACAGCCTGATCTCCGGTTATGGAAATGTGGTTGATCTTTTTGTCTCCATTATATCCTGTAGCAATGGGAATATCAACAATATATTTGATCTCCTGAGGCGTAATAACATCCATAGATCCGTTTTCATAACCGATAAGTCCGGTTTTAGTCTGTGGATTATAATCGAAAGCGGTAATTCCGATATTATGAAGCCCGTTGGCTTTAGATAACTTCGTAATTTCTCCTGTTGCTATTGTATAATAGAATATTCCGTTTTGGGTGGCTGCAATGATTTTTCCATTGTCTTCTTTCATAGCTAAGACATTATTATAGGAAAACAGGTCTGCCCATTTTTTTGATGAAATAACCTGTGCTTTTGTCAGCTGCAGGGATGCTAAAATACCAAGAGAAATTATAGAGAGTTTTTTCATATTATGCGGTTATGCTGCTATCTATCACCTGATTGTTCCAGGAAATATGCTGTACGTTTTTGTTTGTATCAAAATAAAAATCTATCCTACCTAAAAGAAGGCCAGCCCATCCCACCTGATTGACAAGAACATTTTTGCCCTGTCTGTTGGTAAAGGATTGCGGTTCCGGTAAGAATGTATGAGTATGGCCTCCTAAGATAATATCAATATTTTCTGTATTGGCCGCTAAAATTTTATCACTTATTTTATCCGGTTCGTCTCTGTAGTCGTAGCCGATGTGCGAAAGACAAATCACCAGATCACATTTCTGATCTTTTTTCAGGAAATTGGAATAATGCTGTGCAACATCAATCGGGTTGGAATAAACGGTTTCCCCGTACTGTTTTTTACCTACAAGGCCATCCAGCTGGATTCCCACCCCGAAAATCCCTACTTTAATTCCATTTTTGTTGAATATCTGGTAGGGAGAAGTTTTTCCGTCAAGAACAGTATTTTTAAAATCATAATTGGAACAGATAAATGGAAACTTCGCATTAGGAAGCACCTTTAAAAATCCATCAAGTCCATTGTCGAAATCATGATTCCCCATAGTAGAGGCATCATATTTCATCATAGACATTAATTTGAACTCCAGCTCACCTCCAAAGAAATTAAAATAAGGAGTTCCCTGAAAAATATCCCCTGAATCAAGAAGAAGAACATTGCTTTCCTGGCTTCTGATCTGTTGGATTAAGGTTGCCCTTCTTGCAAAACCTCCCTGATTGGGATTTTTGGTATAGCTCGCGTCAAAAGGCTCTATTCTGCTATGTTGATCATTGGTATGAAGAATAGTCAGTTTATTTGCAGATTTTAAATTAAGAATTTTTAATTCCTCTGCCATCATCATATTGGGAGCTAAAGCCATTGCTAAAGATCCGCCTCCTATTGCTTTTAAAAAACTTTTTCTATCCATTATTACTTCCCGATAAAATTTAAACGAACATCCGAATTAACCACCACTTCAGGTGATTTTTTAAAATAATCGATAAACATATCTCTCATTTTAATCCCTGTTGCAATGGATTCTCCTTTAGCAAAGAATTTCATATTGTCTCCGCCCAGTGCAAGATAATCTGAAGTGGCAATATAATAATCTTTAGCCGGATCTACTGTGTTGCCGTTGATTAAGGATTTTGTTACCTGTCCGTTTTTTGTTTCAATATATAAATGTGAAACAGGATTGTTGACCTGCGTTTTTGCATAATACTCAAAAAGACCCTGTAAATCTGCTCCCTTCATTTTCACAATCACCACTTCATTTTCGAAAGGCATTACTTCAAATACATTTTTAAGTAAAATATCTCCCTTTCCGATAGTGGTACGGATCCCTCCGATATTGATCAGTGCAGCATCTACATTTTGGTTAAGATGAGTTTTGATCCACTCATTACCTCCTTCAAACGTATAGTCAGCTAAAAGATTACCCAGATTGCTGTTATCGCCCTGTTTGGTAAGATCCACATTGGTATGTGAAATCTTCTGGTTCATTTCTTGATCCAGTTTCTGCTTATAAGGTTCGATCAATTTTACAAACTCCTCATCATTCTTTAGCTCATTATTAATAGAAATATTTTTCTGGGTCTTTACATTCACAAGCTGCGGCGCAGAAGCCGTTTTGCATGCGGTAAGTGACACCAGGGCAATTCCTAATAACAAGAATTTATTTTTCATAATCTCTTTTAGTATATGCAAATATAACTATATGTATAATAAAACATTATTATTTATTACAAATTCTTACCGTAAATGATTAAATTTGGCAAAAATAATTCTAACAGATGAGCATTTTAAAAGGAGTAGGTGTTGCATTGGTAACGCCCTTTAATGAAGATTTATCCGTAGACTTCGACAGTTTAACAAAACTGGTGGAGTACAATATCGAAAACGGAACCAATTATTTGGTAGTATTGGGAACAACGGCAGAAGCCGCAACGCTTTCTGCAGAGGAGAAGAAACAGGTAATTGAGCACATCATTAAGGTGAATAATAAACGTCTTCCTTTGGTTTTGGGAATTGGCGGCAACAATACTCTTGAAGTCAAGAAACAGATTGAAGAAGCAGATCTTTCTGCATTTGAAGCAGTACTTTCAGTATCTCCATATTATAATAAACCGAACCAGGAAGGGCTTTATCAGCATTATAAGGCATTAGCTTCCACAGGAAAAAATATTATCATTTATAATGTTCCGTCAAGAACAGGGCAAAATGTAGAAGCTGATACTACACTTCGTCTTGCCAAGGAATTCCCGAATTTGTTTTTGATTAAAGAAGCTTCTCCTAACATTCTTCAGTATTTTGACATCCTGAGAAAGAAACCTGAAGGATTTTCCTTAGTTTCCGGAGATGATGAGTATACATTGCCGGTAACATTAGCCGGTGGAGATGGCGTAATTTCCGTAATCGGACAGGCGTATCCCAAAGAATTCTCTACGATGGTACAGCTGGCTTTCGAAGGTAAAGTAAAAGAAGCTTATGAAATTCACAACAAACTGGTAGATATTACCCGCCTGATTTTTGCTGAAGGTAACCCTTGTGGTATTAAAGTAATATTGGCTGAAAAAGGAATCATCAAAAATTATCTCAGACTTCCTTTGGTAAAAGCTTCAGAAGGTCTTCATGCAAAAATTAAAGCTGAAATGACCAAAATTTAAATAATGAATACAGTTACTGGAAAATGAAAGATAATTTTCCGGTAACATTTTAACATTATAGTAAACATATTAAGGTGAAAGGTGATCTACTTTCACCTTTTTTATTTCCATCTTTGATGTATAAAAATATGGAGTAAAAATTTTTGTCAACTTTGCATTTGAAAATGAGAATAAAAACAAAATTTAGAATATGAAATTAATAGAAGCGAAAGAAAAGGATATTCCTTTAATCCAGGAATTGGCAAGAAGATCGTGGGAGAGTGCATATGCGGGAATTATTTCAGATGACCAGATCAACTATATGTTAGGAGAGATGTATTCTCAGGATGAAATTTCAAAACACCTCGATAACCCCAATTATCATTATTATTTAATTTTTGACGACAATAATGGTTCTTTCGAAGGCTTTATTGGTTATGAGCATAGCTATGAACCCGATACTACAAAACTGCACAGAATTTATCTGGTCCCGGAAAGTAAAGGTAAAGGGTTCGGAAAAGGAGCTATTGATTTCCTGAAAAAGAAACTTTCTGAAAGCAATGACACAAGAATTATCCTGAATGTCAACAAAGAAAATAATGCCAGAAAATTCTACGAATCCCAGGAATTTAAAGTATATAATGAGATGGTTTTAGATATTGGAAACGGTTTTGTAATGGATGATTATCAAATGGAATATCTAATTCACAGATAAATGACTTAAAATTTTGTAACTTTATCCTGTAATTCTATAACAGGTGATTTCTTTTTTTGATTCATCTTTGCTTCAGAACCAAATCACTTATACAATACATTCATATGCTTGGTTTTGAGCTGAAAAGCTTTTTATCAGTATATTTTTTTCATCCTTAGTGTTTAAATTCCTGTATTCTAAAATACAGGAGTTTTTTCGTATTTATAGTAAAATATTAAAAATATACATCTATTTCACATTTACTTGAAATAAATTATTATATTTACTCCATAAATTGGCTTATATATACTAGGATGAAAATGTATGTTAAATTTGATTTCAATGCCCTTTGTAAAAAGGTATTGGACGAGAAACTTAAAGAACACGGGCTGAAGTACAGGTTGCTGAACTTCGGTGAGGTGGAATTCTATGAGCCCCTTACGCAGGAACAGCACAATCTTTTCAAGAAAAATCTTGAAGATTATGGTATCGAGATCATAGAAAGCCAAAAAAACGCGTTGGTACAGAAAATCAAAGATGCTATTGTAGAGCTCGTCTTTTCTGATGAAATTATACCTGTAAAAGCATCTATCTATATTTCTGAAAAACTTAATCACAGCTATGGATATCTTTCCAATCTGTTTTCAGAAGTTGCTTTTACCTCTATTGAGAATTTTATTATTCTGCAGAAGATAGAGCATGCGAAGGCCCTTATCATAAGAAACAAACAAAGCCTTACAGAAATTGCCCATAAGCTGAACTATTCCAGTGTGGCGCATTTAAGTACCCAATTTAAAAATACAACAGGAATTACTCCATCCCAGTTTCAAAAAATTATAGGCAGGCGAAGAAGAGTACAAAGCACGGTAATAAACCCTAAAATGCAGTATGAATAAAGAATTTCTGAACGTAATAATAGCAGATAACGATGAAAACACCTTGATTTTTTTTAAAAAAATTCTGAAAGAGCTGAAAATCTCTATAAAAGTTCAATGTTTCAGTAACGGGAACAGCCTCATGGAATACCTGAATAATGATGATGCCGTAGTTCCGGAACTTGTTTTTATAAATTATATGATTCCCGGAAAAGAGAGCATGGAATGTCTGGAAGATATCAGTTCGAATGCAAAATTCAACAATATGGTGACAGCTATTTTTTCTGATCCCATTCCGGAACATGAAGTAGAAGAAATTTTTGTGAAAGGTGCTCACATTTTTATGAAAAAACCGGATTGTTTTGAGAAGCTCAAAAAGGTACTTACGGAAGTTATTACCATCAACTGGCAGTATCACACTTCAGGTTTGAATAAAGATAATTTAATCCTGAAAGTATGATGAATAAAGGATTTATTAATTTAATGTTAATAATTTTAAAATCGTATTTATTGCATACTATTCACAAATAGGTGAAAATTTTATAACTAATCATTAAAATAATATAAAAGGCATCTGAATTAATATACGGACATTTGTAAAAGTAAACTCAGACACAAATTCATTATATAGTACAAGATACAGATGAATGAGAAGTAATTGTTTCTAAAAATAAAAAATTATATAAATCACGATGTTAGTTAAACAAAATGGATTATACTAATTTTCCAATTATAAAGCACAGAAGATCTTTAAACAAAACGGTACAATCATGAAAACTCAATAAGTAGTTGGAGATATTTTTATTCGTTTCATTCCCTCATCTCCACCGAAACACAGTTAGTTTTTATAATAAGCAAGTTGGAAAAAAATAATTCATTTTGTTTTTTTATAATTTATTTTAATAGTAATGGTTTTAGCTCATTATTATATTGTTATATAAATATTTTCACACCACATCACAAAATATTAAACCTGAACTATTAAAATAAATTTTTTTGGACATACCAAAAAGTAATTTCTTCTAAATAACAGTTTTATAAGGGGGCCGCAGGAAATTTTTTCTGCGGTTTTTTTATGATATTTTACTCCACTTGTTTTTTCCTTTGTAGTATCTGATATAATAATTTTTGATGATCAGATTGTCAGGTCTTGAAAGCATGGGATCTGCTTCCAGTATTCTTTCTACCGTATTTTTTGTGGTTTTGATGATCGCCGAGTCATTAATAAGATCCAGTCTTTTAAAATCTACCACACCGCTTTGCTGGGTACCCAATATATCTCCCGGACCGCGAAGCTGCATATCCACTTCAGAGATTTTAAAACCATCATTGGTTTCAGTCATTGTTTTGATACGTGTTCTGCTTTCTTTTGATAATTTATCGGAAGTCATCAGGATACAGTAACTCTGTTCTGCTCCTCTTCCTACACGCCCTCTGAGCTGGTGAAGCTGTGATAGCCCGAATCTTTCAGAACTCTCAATCACCATCACAGAAGCATTCGGAACGTTTACTCCAACTTCAATAACAGTCGTAGCAACCATTATCTCAGCTTTTCCCGAAGCAAAATAAGCCATGGCAGCATCTTTTTCATCCGGTTTCATTTTCCCGTGAAGCATAGTGACATTATACTCTGAAAAATAATCCATCACATGCTCCAAACCTTCCATAAGATTTTTATAATCCAGGGTTTCAGATTCTTCAATCAAAGGATATACAAAATAAATCTGCCTGCCCTTTTTAATTTCATCTTTACAGAAGTTATAGACATATAATCTGTCTTTTTCCCGACGATGAGCGGTAATAATAGGCTTTCTTCCCACCGGCATTTCATCAATCACCGAAACATCCAGATCAGAATAAAAACTCATGGCCAGAGTTCTTGGAATAGGTGTGGCTGTCATGACCAGAATATGAGGCGGAATCTTATTTTTAGCCCAGAGTTTAGCCCTTTGAGCCACTCCGAATCTATGCTGCTCATCAATGATTGCCAATCCGAGATTTTTAAATTTAACTTTATCTTCCAAAACAGCATGGGTTCCCACTAAAATAGAAAGTGTACCATTTTCCAGTTCTTCATGGATAATTCTTCGTTCTGCCGCTTTGGTAGAACCTGTGAGGAGGCGGATATTGATTCCTGTCTTTTCCAACAGCTCTTTGATACCATTGTAATGCTGCTGGGCAAGAATCTCCGTTGGAGCCATCAGGCAGCTCTGAAACCCATTGTCCATGGCGATAAGCATGGTGAGAAGGGCAACCATTGTTTTTCCTGATCCTACATCACCCTGCAAAAGCCTGTTCATCTGAATCGGCCTTTTCATATCCATACGAATTTCCTTTAAAACCCTTTTTTGTGCATTGGTAAGCTCAAAAGGAAGATGGTTTTCATAAAAATCATTGAAATGGTCTCCAATAATCGGGAAAGGATTACCATGAGACTGGGTTTTATGATGAAGCTTCTTTAAGCCGTATCCTAACTGAAAGAAAAATGATTCTTCAAATTTCAGCCGGTAATCCGCTTTATCGAAATGTTCCTGATCTTTGGGAAAGTGAACATTCAGGAAAGCATGCTGCCTGGACATGAATTTAAAGGTTTTCATCAGGTATTCCGGAAAATTTTCTTCAATAAGATTCGGAATCTCTCTGCAGATATTTCTTAAAGCATTCTGGAAAAATCGTTGATTTAATCCTCTTTTGGTCAGTTTTTCAGAACTTGGATAAATAGGTTTGAGGCGGGTGTCGCCCTCTTTTCTCTCTTCCGCTTCAATTTCCGGATGCGGCATAGAAAACTGGCGGTTGAAAACATTGATCTTTCCGAAAATATAAACTTCCTTGTTGATGGGAAGCTGTTCTTTCAGCCACTTGGAATACTGAAACCAAACCAGATCCATACTGCCGGTTTCATCATTGAATTTTGCAGATAATCTTTTGGTTTTCCCGGTCTGAATTTCCTGTACCTGAGTAATTCTTCCCTTCAGCTGTATTTCCAGACTGGTTTCTTCTCTAAGCTGAGAAACAGTATAGATTTTACTTTTGTCCAGATAACGGATAGGATAGAAATTCAACATATCTTCTACAGTAGATAAGCCCAACACACTTTTGATGAGTTTGGCTCTTTCCGGACCTATTCCTTTTACATATTCTATGGAGGTTTCGAGATTCATTGTCAGGTTTCAGGATACTGTTTTTCGAACTTTTTGATTCTTATTTCGGATAATAAAAATAAAGGTCCGAATTTCGGTAAAATAAAAAAGACTTCCAAAAAAATTGGAAGTCTCTATAATGAATTTTTTAGCATTGAAACAGAAAATCGGTGTTTCAAAGTTCTGAATTAATTTTTGATTTTAGATTTGAATTTTTTCTGGTAATCCTCCCATTGTTCTCTGGTCTTAATCTTTTTAAACAGATCTTTGGAAATCAGTTCCAGATAAGGTTCCAGTTCTTTGGCAGACAATTCTCCCTGAAGAATGGTGATGGGATCGCCATGTTCATCCAGAAATACTGTACTTGGAACGGCTCCTACATTCATATATTGGGTAAACTCATGCAGAGAATTTTTTCCCTTTCTATGTTCAGTATTGGGATTGGAAAATGTTCTTCCGAAAATTTCAATGCTCTTTTTTTCTTCTGCATTAAACTTTACAGGATAATAATTCTCATTTAATATCTGAGCCAGTACAGGGTGGCCGTACGTTTTTTTATCCATGATTTTGCATGGACCACACCAATCTGCGTAGAAATCAATCAATATTTTTTTTGGACTTTCTTTTTGAGCTTTTAAAGCTTCTTCGATGGTCATCCACTTTACCTGCGCAAAACTAAAATTTAATAAAAGTAAGAGAACTATGCTTAAAATTTTCTTCATATTGTGATATTTATGTAAAAATAAGCATAATTACTTATTTTTTATTTTACATCCTGCATTAATTTTTTCACGTACGGAGATATCAAAATTAATACCACTCCGGCAATTACTGCATACAATCCCAATTGTTTATATCCATCAGTATAAGTGATCAAAGCATCATAGTTGGTGGAACCTTCTTTTGAAGTAGCAAGACTTGCCCCGATAATCCCGGCAACGTACTGTCCATAGGCCGATGCAAGGAACCACATTCCCATCATCATTCCCTGAAGATTCTTGGTAGAAAGCTTGGTCATGATGGATAAACCGATAGGAGAGAGGCATAATTCTCCAAGTGTAATGATAAGCAGTGCCAGGGTAAAGAAATTCAGTGAAGTGATTCCCTGAAGGTCTGCAAACAGGCGTGTTGCAAATAAAACATAATATCCTAATCCTAAGAAAATAAATCCTAATCCGAATTTGATAATCGTGTTGGGTTCAATTTTTCTTTTGTTCAGCCAGATCCATAGAAGTCCGATCAATGGAGCAAGGAAAATAATGAAGAAAGCGCCTCCTGAGTTATTCACCCCATTTGGGTCTAATCCAAAAAGATCCTTATTCAGGTTTTTAGCTGCGAAAATGCTCAAAGAACCTCCGCTTTGCTCATAGATTCCCCAAAATATGATTGAAAATATAATGAAAACCAAAGCTGCCCAAAGTTTTTTGCGCTCTGAAGCCGTTACTTTAGACATTTCATAGAATAAATAGATCAAAGTTAAAGGCCCGATGGTCCACATAAAATAATCTGTATACTCAGTCTTGGCTACCATGGTCATGATGATGGGTACAAAAACCAATGACAAAACATATACTCCGTATTCTTTCCATTTTGGAATTGGAGCTGCTTTTACCTCTGCTAAAGGATGTCCGGGCTGTAAACCAATTGGTCCTAATCTTCGTTGGGTAAAAATGAAGTTAATTAAACTTATTACCATTACAATTGCCGCTAAACCAAAAGCTACATGCCATTGAAGGTTTTCGGGTATCAATCCTTTACCTAATTGTAATATTCCTAATTCTATATATCCAGTTTTACCAATAGAAATACAAGCGTAACCACCTAGTAAAGCTCCAAGATTAATTCCCGCATAGAAAAGTGAGAAACCTGCATCTGCTCTTGAATCATTAGGTTTGTAAAGCTGTCCTACCATAGATGAAATATTAGGTTTGAAGAAACCTGTTCCTACGACAGTGAAAGCTATTCCTAAGAAAAAGAATTTATGGGGATCGGTAGCCAGGATTAAACTTCCTACGATCATCAGCAGCCCGCCCCAGAACAGGGATTTTCGGAATCCTAAAATTTTATCAGCAAAAAGACCTCCTACAAAGGTAAAGGCATATACAAAGGCCTGAGTGGCACCGTATTGAAGGTTGGCTTCTTTTTCATGGAAATTAAGCTGTGAAATCATAAAGAAAACCAGCATTCCACGCATTCCGTAGAAACAGAAACGTTCCCACATTTCAGAGAAAAACAGACTCCAGATCTGTCTGGGATATTTTCCTTTGAAATTTTGTATTTCATCTAAAGTTAAGCTCATAATGATATATGATTAAGTTCTAATTAAGGGTTTTTATTTTCTTGATCCAGTTCAAAACGGATTCTGTCCTGGTCAATAATTTGTTTTAATTCTTCTTCTTTGGGGAGGTACAGCAGGTATTTGCTGGCAAATAAATTGTTTTTATCATTCAAAACGGAATATTTTACAATGGTCTCATCTTTTTCTGAACATAATAAAATTCCGATGGTTGGGTTATCTCCTTCACCGCGTTTCAGATCATCATACATTCTTACATACATATCAATCTGTCCTATATCCTGATGAGAAAGTTCTCCTGTTTTTAAATCAATAATGACAAAGCATTTTAAGATGTAATTATAGAAGACAAGGTCGATATAAAAATCCGATGTATCTGTTGAAATATGTTGTTGTCTGGCTACAAAAGCGAATCCTTTCCCAAATTCAAGCAAAAACTTTTGAATATGGTCAATAATGGCTGTTTCTTTTTCAGAAAATTGTTCATCAGCTTTTAATCCAAGGAATTCAAAAATATAAGGATCTTTTAAAACACTGTGAATAGTTTCCGGAGAAGATTTTTTATGTTCCAAAACCCTTTCGTAAGCAAGCGAATTGATTTGTCTTTTAAGATCTCTGTAATTCCAGTTATTTTGAACGGATTCATTGAGATAGTAATTCATTTTATCAGCATTGTCAAGCCTTATCAGTAATCTGTAATGGGTCCAGCTCAATTCGTGACGCAATGCGTCACATATTGGAAATGCATGATAAAAAGAGCGCATGTTTCTTAAGTTACTTTCATCAAATCCCTTCCCAAATTCTAAGGTAAGTTTCTGAGAAAGTTTTTTCAGCGTATATTTTCCGTATTCTGCCCGTTCTTTTCCCTGTTGTTCATCTTCAACAATCAACTTTCCAATCTGCCAGTACGTGAGCAGTAGAGTAGAATTCGCTATACGAAACACTTTTTCGCGCGATTGTCTAATGATTTCCTTTACGGATTGGAATAAAGAATCTTCGGAAATTTCCATCATACGAAAATAAAAAAAACCTCTGACTTGGCAGAGGTTTTATGATATTTTGTTGATACATTAGTTTACACCATGCATCATTTTCTTTAAGATAGGTGAAATTAATCCTAAAATTACAGAAGCAATCCCACAAAGTACTACGAATACCATGAAGAATTCGAATAGATTGTGAATTTCAAATCCTACAAAAGTAGGGTTGTGTAGTGGTAACTGAGCTTTATCAAAAGCGGCAACCTGATCAGCTGTCAGGGTTACTTTTTTATCCAAAACATCCTGTAAATTAACACCCATTTCTTGAGCTTTTTTGAATTTATCACCTGTTGCAGGGATAAGTGCTCCTAATGAACCTGCTAATGCATAACCGGCAGCGTTAGAAATGAAGAAAACACCATATAGTAATGAAGCAAATCTTTTCGGAGCCAGCTTACCAACCAATGATAAACCAATCGGAGAAAGACAAAGCTCACCACATGTCTGGATGAAGTATAGTAGCATTAACCATTTGATGGCTAATAAACCTGAGTTTCCAAGATCTTTTACATTGTGTGCAATGATGAAATAAGAAAGAGCAATCAAAGCTAATCCCATTGCCTGTTTGAACGGAGATACCGGTTCTTTGCCTTTAGCTCTTAATTTATCCCAGATTAAACTGAAAGGAACTGCCAGAATAACAACGAAGATTCCGTTGAAGATCTGAACCATTGAAGGCGGCATATTCCATCCTAAAATGTTTCTGTCTGTTTGGTTATCTGCAATAAATGTTAATGAAGATCCTGCCTGTTCGAATGCAGCCCAGAAGAAAATAATAAAGAATGATACGATATAGATTACCCAGATTCTCTGTCTTTCTACCTTATTTTCAGCAGAAGACATAATTAAGAAGGCAAGAGAAATACCAGCTGAATAGATGAATGGATAAATGATTCCTTTAATCAATTGCCCCATTTCTACAGAATTGAATCCAAACTCACCTACAAGAAGATATCTGAAAAGGAAGAATAAAACTACAAATATTCCACCAGTGATTCCTAAAGCCTGGCCAGAGAATTTAGCAGTCTGCGTTTCTCCTTCTTCAAAGTCAGCACTTGTATTATTTTTTGGTAATCCTCCGATAGGTCTTCCTTCCGGAGTTACTACATATTTGTTTTTAAGGATAAAGAATGTTACCGTTCCGATAACCATTGCGATAGAAGCTGCCAGGAATCCCCATTTGAAAGCGAAGATATCTCTTACTCCTGTTGCTGCATCTTTTACGTCTCCTACGTATGGACAGATAAACTGACCAAGGAAAGCCCCGATGTTGATCCCCATGTAGAAAATAGTGAAGGCAGAATCCAGTTTAGACTTTTCCTGTTTTGGATAAAGGCTTCCCACCATTGAAGAAATATTCGGTTTGAAGAATCCGTTACCAAAAATGATCACGAATAATGCCAGCCACATGATAAGTTTGGCACTACCAATATCCGCTGAAAAAGTTGAGGCACTGATGAATAATAAGAACTGGCCAATAGCCATTAACGATCCACCAATGATGATCGCATATCTGTTTCCGATATATTTATCAGCAATAAATCCTCCCAAAAGAGGTGTTAAATAACATAAAGCTAGAAATCCACCATAGATGATCGCTGCATCAGCTTCTTTTATTAATAAGGAATTTACCATGAAGAGCGTCAAAAGAGCTCTCATTCCATAAAAGTTGAAACGCTCCCACATTTCTGTTCCGAAAAGAACCCATAATCCTTTAGGATGCCTGGAATTCTTATTCTCTACAAATTCATCCGGTTTCGGACTCAATGCTTCAATATTATCCATTTCTATTGTTAATTTTTGTTAAGACTGACAAATATAGTTTATTTTGGGTTTTTGGCAAGGTTTTAATTTTATTTTTAAATAAAAAAGCTGCGGGACTATTCCGCAGCTTAGTTATCTTTATCATATTGAGCATTTTAATGCCCTTTTTCTGTCATAATCTTATTCAGCCTTTTTAACATAGAAAGACCTAAAAGTGTAGCAAATATTAACAAAGCGAAATTAACAAGGAAATAATTCGTTTTGTTTTCATAATTGTACCATGTACTTGCAAGAATTCCTGAAAGCTTATTTCCAACTGAGTTAGCCAGAAAAAATCCACCCATCATTAGTGCTGTAATCCTTGCAGGCGAAAGTTTGGATACAAAAGAAAGTCCCATTGGAGAAAGGCATAGCTCCCCGATAGTAATGACTCCGTAGCTGGCAACCAGCCATAGAGGAGATACTTTTACAGCGCCATTGTCTCCGGCCATTACGGCTAAAACCATGACAAGGCAGGAAAGTCCTGAAATAAATAAACCTAAAACAATCTTGGTAGGCGTCAATGGTTCTTTTCCTTTTCTTCTCAACAATGCCCAGAATCCTACAATAACCGGAGTTAGCGCAATAACCCAGAACGGATTGATAGACTGAAACAGTTCTGTATTGTACAGATAAACTTTGTTTTCAGGGTTTTTCTCAAGAGCCGCACGCTGCTCTGGGGATATGTTTTTAAAGTATACATCTTTTCCCATTTCTTTTTTAGTCTCCCCGTTATCATCTTTCTGAGAACGGAACTGGTTATCATAAACAGGAGTTTCTTTGTCTTCATAACTCTTACCATCCACCATATAGATACCTTCCAGAGGTTTTTCAAGAGAAGCCGGAACACTTCTGTCCGTGTAATAATTTGCCCATCTTGTCAATGCTGTACCGTTTTGTTTGAAAACCGCCCAGAAGAACATACTGATCAGGAATACAGAAAGTAATGCTCCGATAGAGGCTTTTTCATCAGGTTTAGCTTTAAAGTAAAGGGATGCATAGAAATAAATAACAGGTACGCATGCAAAAATAAAGGCATCTGTACTGTCACTTCCGAAAATATTATCAGGGATAAACCAACCTATTGCTCCGGCAACAATTGCAGGAACAAATACTTTGATCAGAATCTCTGAAAGTTTTGTATCACCTTCCTGTACAGGTTTCATCTGTGCAGCATGAATGTAATGCTTTCTTCCGATGGTAAAAATAACCATTCCGATAAGCATTCCTACACCTGCAGTGATGAAAGCTTCACCCCAACCGAATTTATTACGCATGAAAGCAGCAATAATGTTACAGATAAATGCCCCGATGTTGATTCCCATATAGAAAATATTATACCCGGAGTCTTTATTAGCTTTATAAGGTTCTTCTGAATAAAGGTTTCCTAATAATGTGGAAATAGTAGGCTTAAAGAAACCGTTTCCAATAATAATTAATGCCAGAGAGGTATAAAACAGGGGTAAATCTTTAAAAACTCCCATTCCTATATATCCTGCAGCCATTAAAAAACCTCCAAGATAAATAGATTTGATATATCCTAACACTCTGTCTGCCAGGAATCCTCCAATAAAGGGAGTCAGATAAGTTAAAGCAATATAAGTTCCGAAAATGTCATCAGCAGTTTTATCCGGAAGTCCAAGTCCGCCTTTCATGCCCGTAGGCTCAATAACATATAGAACAAAGATTCCAAGAATCAGGTAATACCCGAAACGCTCCCACATTTCTGTAAAAAAGAGATAGGGCAGCCCTTTAGGATGTTTAGTCTTCATATAATCAATTTTCAAATTTCCCAAAAATAGCTTTTTAATTTTAATTGATAAAATAAATAATACCCACGTAAATGATTAATGAAATAAATATAAAATTTTAAGTGTAAAGGGAGATTTATATTGCTGGATTTAACTTGTACACACACTGCAAATAGTGTAAATAGGGGTTGTACACATAATATACAAGATGATTTCTCTGTGAAGTGATATTTGTTTTCTAGTTTCGAACTGTCAATAGTGGCACGTAATTAAAAAACATTTAATATGAAAAAATTAAAAAAGATTCCGAGAGAAAAATTAAAAAGTGTCCAAGGAGGTTTCAAAGATTTTTGTCAGCCGGGAGCTAATGATGTATGTGCACAATATGGATTAGAGTGTGGCTTTTGGTATACGGTACAGAATGGCGAGGTGGTTGAATCTCATAATGCTTGTATGTAATGATTTTAACCTGAATGATAGGTTTTTAAGAGATACAATTAGTATCTCTTTTTCTTTATTCTCTTATACTGAATACAACTTAAACTGTCATGAAAGTATTACTTTTTATCTTATTACTCATATCGAATATTTTAGCTGCACAGAATATTACTTTTATATATGAGCTTACCTTCAGAACTGAAAAAAAAGATGTAAAACAAGAATATTATTATCTGGATGTTCTGGGTAAGCAATCTGTTTTTAGATCAGAAAAAGCACGTGAAGCAGACTCATTAATGCAAAAAAATGGGTGTTGGAATAGTCGTAAGCCTATTTTTGAAGATATATATTCTTTCAAAAACTTAATCAATAATAAAGTTTACAAAAGTGTCACACACCCTGCTATGTACGATTTATATTATATTAATATTAATGATCAGTTAAACTGGAAAGTTCTATCTGATACAATGAAAGTTGATGCTGTGCAATGCCAGAAAGCTACAACACAGTATGGTGGGCGAAATTGGATTGCCTGGTTTGATCCTACAAGTCCAATACAAGAGGGACCCTATATATTTTATGGGCTTCCGGGATTAATTATTAAACTTTCAGATGAACAAAAGGATTTTGATTTTAATCTTATTAAAATTAAAAAGTCTGGTAAAAATAATATGTTCTATTTAAGAAAGGGAAAAGAAATAACCTGGGATGCATATAAGAAATTACAAATAGATTATTATAATGATCCATTGGCTGAAATAAAAATCAGAAATATTAAAACAAAAATTGGTGATGTCAATGGAAATCCTGTTCATATAAGTTTTAAAGAAATTACAGAAAGTATTCAGAAGCAGATAAAAGGAGGTAACAATCCTATAGAATTAGATAAAGTGGTAAAATATCCTTAACCAATTAACTATAACTTATCCTTTTAATTAATATCTTTATCAATGACACGGAATACCCGGTTCAGTATGAAAGAGCAGATCTGGAGTTCTTTATCCCGGAATTATTATCTGAAAATTAAATTATTATGAAAAACTTATTATTTATATTGCTGGGAACATGCATGATGTTTGCTCAGAACAACAGGTTCATCTATGAGGTGAAATATAAGAAAGATTCGACCTCAAAAGATATCACCAGGGAGAATTATTATCTGGATATCACAAAAGATGATATTGCTTATTATAACAGACTGAATTATATTAGTGATTCAGTATTTACTGCTACCGGGAGAACTCCAATTAATAGACTGACTTCTTTTTTATTAAAAAAGAAGGATGATAATATATACCAAAACTATGAATATATCGGAGATGTAAATTTTTATAAAATACTTGAGGAAGCCAGGCAACAGTGGACTATTACAGACAGCACAAAAATAGCTGATCATCTTTCGCTTCAAAAGGCGACCACCAAATTTGGAGGAAGAAACTGGATCGCATGGTTTACTAAAGATATTCCAATGCCCTACGGACCTTATAAATTTAATGGTTTACCTGGTTTAATCATGGAGCTATATGATTCAAAAAAAGATTATTATTTTAAAGTAATCAAAAGTGAAAAAATTCCGGAGAGTTATCAACGTATTTCATTGGAAGGCTTTATATCCAGAGCGATTCCCGTTACCCAGAAGGATTTAAATAAACTAAGGTTGGACCTCTATTCCAATCCCTTTAAATACGCTTTTAATGGAAATCTTACAATTCCTGAAGGAAAAAAACTGCTTTTGGAGGATGGAACAGTCTTGTCCAAAGAACAGCTGAAACCCGCAGAAACCAACGAAAGAAAAAAATTAAAAGCCTTTAATAACCCTATAGAACTGGATAAAGCGGTGAAATACCCTAAATAATAAAAATCCCTTTCAGAATTTCTGAAAGGGATTTTTTTATGAGTTATCAATTTGATATTATAGATTATTCAGGATGAAATCCGTCATTTTCTGGTATAACTGAGGTCTTGTCTGTCCACCGTAAATTCCGTGGTTTTTATCAGGATAAGCCATGAAATCAAACTGTTTTTTGTTTTGAATCAAAGCTTCTGAAAACTCCATAGAATTCTGGAAATGAACGTTGTCATCAGCCGTTCCGTGGATCAACAGAAATTTACCCTTCAGCAGATTAGCATATTCCGTAGGGGAATTTTTATCATATCCATCAGGGTTTTCCTGAGGTGTTCTCATAAATCTTTCTGTGTATACAGAGTCGTAATATCTCCAGTTGGTTACCGGTGCTACAGCAATTCCTACTTTGAAGACATCAGCTCCTTTCGTCATGGCTAAACTGGTCATATAACCACCGAAGCTCCATCCGAACATTCCGATTCTGCTTTTATCAATATAAGATTGGTTTCCGAACCACTTGGCTGCTGTGATCTGATCTTCAATCTCATATTTTCCTAAATTCATATAAGTTACTTTCTTATATTTTGCTCCTTTATACCCCGTTCCACGGCCGTCTACACAAGCAACAATATATCCTTTTTGTACAAGGTGATTGAACCAAATAGCATTTCCGTTATCCCATGAGTTAGCTACCTGCTGAGATCCCGGCCCCGAATACTGGAACATAAACAGAGGATATTTCTTATTTGGATCGAAATTTTTAGGCTTCATAATCCAGGCATTCATCTGGTCACCTACAGCATTTGGAATGGTAATGAATTCTTTTTCAACAAAATTATCAGCTTTTAGTTTCTGTAACTGGTCATTGTTGTTCTGAAGCTCTTTTACTGCTTTTCCATTACCGTCTTTTAAAACATAGGTATAAGGTTTAGCTGCTGTAGAAGATGTTTCAATGAAATAATTATAGTTTTTACTAAAGTTTGCAGAGTTGTTTCCTTCTGCATTAGAGATCAGCTGGGTCTTTCCGTTTTCAATATTGACTTTGGAAATGACTTTATTGATACTTCCTTTTTCAGTAGTCTGAACATAAATTTCTTTGGACTTTGGATTAAACCCATAATAATCGGTTACCTCCCAGTTTCCTTTTGTGATCTGTTTTTTCAACTTACCATCTTTGTCATACCAGTAAAGGTGTCGGTTTCCATCTCTCTCAGAAGCCCAAAGGAATGAATCATCCTCAAGGAATTCAAGAGTAGGGCTGTCTGTATCCACCCATTTTTCATCTGTTTCTGTAAACAACTTCTGAACTGCTCCGGTTTTTGTGTTCACTTTTAAAATATCAGAAGCATTTTGTATCCTTTCAGAAGTGATCAGAACCATTTCGTCCGACTTTGCAGTCTGAAATACATTCGGGATGTAATAATTTTTGAAAGAACCCAGGTTCAGCTGCATTGTTTTTCCGCTATCAAGACGGTATAGCTGTGCTGAAACTACAGAGTTTTTCTCACCTGCTTTTGGATATTTATAACGCATTTCTGTAGGATAAAGCGTTTTTCCATAGATAGGAATATAGATTTCCGGAACCTGGCTTTCATCAGACTTCACAAATACGATGGCATCAGAATTTTTTGTCCATTCATATTGTTTTGCATGCCCGAATTCTTCCTCATATACCCAGTCTGCCAAACCATTCAGAATTGAATTCTTTTTACCATCCGTTGTAATCTGTGTGATTTTTCCTGAATTAAGGTCCTGATAGAAAAGATTATTGTCAGAAATAAAGGCTACTTTCGTAGCGTCCGGTGAAAACGCAGGCTCCTGAACAGGTTTCCCTTCATTCAGGCTGATTACTTTCCCGGATTTTAAATCTTTTACATCAAATTTCCCCAGAAAAGAATCTCTGTAAATAGGCTGGCTTTCAACCTGTAAAAGAATTTTAGACTCATCATCAGAAAAAATATAACTTTCAAATTTTCCATCTACAAGATTCCCTTCTTTTTGTGAAGTTTTGTAAGAATATTTTGCAATTCCTGACGGTTCAATGACCAGATAATTTTCTCCGTTTTTCATGGAAGTGATCCCTGCGATCCCCTTTCCACGGTAATATCCTGAATATATTTTATCTAAAGTGATTTCCTGTGCCGACACATTTTGGAATACCGCCGCAACAGTAAGAGTTAAGAGTAATTTTTTCATTTCTAATAGTAATGGATTTCAAAGATAATAATTTTATTAAATGTATAAAAAAGCTTTTCAAATAAGCTTTTTGGCAAAAAAATTGAATATCATACCTTATAATCAAATCAAATAATAATTATGGAAACGAATGCATACAACCAGAAACTGAACCGTTATGTATTAAACGATCAGATTGTTTATACAGGTTTTTCCAGTTTTAAAGACGCTGAAGAATGTGCTCATAAAAAAGGAGGAACATTGGTGGAAGTAGTTTTTAGAGACGGAAATGATAATCCCGAAATTACTGATGAGGCGGGGTTGATAGAGAAAAAAATTCATTACTATGTGTATGCAGGCGATGAGTATAAATTTATCCATTCCTCAGATCCGGGATTTAGAAAATATGCAGATGAGCTGCAAAAAATAAAAGCAAAACTGCAACAATCTCCACCGGATGAAAGATATTTAGCCAATTTTGAGATTGAAAATGCAGAAGACCCGATTATTGTGATCAAAAATGATCATTTTGAATCGGTAACATCGAGAGAGCGTTCAAAATATTTGAAACATGCCTGTGTCTATGAATTAGGGGTATCCCTGCCAAAATCTTAAAAAAATCTGATCATGAGCAAGACTAAATATTCAGAAAAAGCTCAGGACAAAGTAGGAAAGGTAATGCACGAATTCAAGGAAGGAAAATTAAAGACTTCTTCCGGAAAGAAAGTGACAAGCAGAAAACAAGCCGTAGCCATCGGTATTTCTGAAGCGCGGGAAAAAGGTATGAAAGTACCATCGAAAAAGAAAAATAAGTAATTCATCATCCGGAAAGCTCAACTTTCCGGATTTTTTTTATCTAATTCGAAATTTCGAGATGAAGTGAGATAAATGGAGTACATGGAAAATCAGCTGATTTGTTTTTCTAAACTATAATTTTTTTTATGTTTTGATCATTTTGTAATTTATAAAATGCTGTAAATGTGTATTTTGTGTTATTGATGTATATGTGATGTAGTTTACTTTGCAAGAGTTTGTTCTTTTTTGTTGCAAATTCGCATCACATCCATAACTCGTTATATCTTATTTCAATACAAAACACAAATGATGAAAAAGAATTCTTAATGTTTTGTGGATGTTTAAAGTTTTTCTTTTTTCAATATTAATCAATAACAGCCTTGGGGATCTTTTCTTTAATGTTGTAATGCAACTCACATTCTTACAAGGCTGATTTTAAAAACCAATTGATATGTTCAGAGTTTCAACTTTAAAATCAGTTTATATTTTTCTATTGATTTTATCATTTGGCATTATTGCAGGACAGTCACAAAAAAAGTCCAAGCCCAATGTCATTTTTATTGTCGTTGATGACCTGAGACCGGAACTGGGAGTTTATGGTAATTCAATCATTAAAACACCTAATATTGATAAGCTGGCACAAAGAGGTACAACATTCACCAATGCCTATTGTCAGGTAGCTGTTTGTGCTCCTTCAAGAGCAAGTGCCTTAACAGGTTTAAGGCCGGATTCCACCAAAGTGTGGGTGCTGGGAGAAGAATTTCGTAAAATACATCCTGATGTGGTAACAATTCCACAGCAGTTTGAAAAATTCAATTATCATACAGTATCTATCGGAAAGATTTTTCATAATCATATGCCTGATTCCATCTCTTTCCGGGAACCAGATCTCCGTCCTGAAGGATATGCCGTTAAAAATATGATAGACAGGGATCCCGAATCTTTTTATTTCAGTGGAGAACTTAAAGCTGAGCTTGCGGCCAAAAGATTGGAAAGATTAGCTAAAGACCCTAAGAGATATGGTAACGGCTGGACATATGGACGTTCTGTAGAAGCAGCAAACTGCCCTGATGATTCATTGTATGACGGAGCTCAGACATCGCTTGCCATTGAAACGATCAACCGTATTAAAAATAAAAAGAAACCCTTCTTCATGGCATTGGGGTATTTCAGGCCGCATTTACCCTTTGTAGCTCCCAAAAAGTACTGGGATCTTTATGATCCTATGGAAATACCAATGGCAGATAACAACTTTATTCCGTTCAATGCACCAAGCATGGCCATGTATAACCAAAGAGAGATGACTGCTTGCTATGACCTTGAATATGTAAAACATCCTGCCTACTTCAGAATGCCGGAAAAAGAAGCCAGAATCCTGAAACATGGGTATTATGCTTCCGTAAGCTATGTGGATGCCTGTATCGGACGACTTGTCGATGAGCTTGAAAAACAAAAATTATTAGATAATACCATTATTGTACTATGGGGAGACCACGGCTGGAAATTAGGAGAACATAATGCATGGGGTAAGCAGACTAATTATGTAAATGATACCCGTGTTCCTCTTATTGTATATGCACCTGGAATGAAAAATCCGGGAAGTAAAAGCAATGAACTGGTAGAGTTGGTAGATCTTTATCCTACCCTCTGTGATCTTGCAGGAATAGAAACTCCCTCTTATCTGCAGGGGATGAGCTTTAAAAAACTTCTGAATGAAAATAATGCGGAATGGAAAGGAGCGGTATTCAGCCAGTTTTTGCGCCCGGCAGGAGAAGGGATAGATCTTAACAAAAAAAATTACATGGGATATTCAATGATGACCAAAAGCTATCATCTGATAGAGTGGTACTATTGGGATAAAGCAACTCAAAAGCCGGGAGAACTTGTGGCACGGGAACTTTATAATCTTACCTCAGATCCGAAAGAGAATTTCAATATTGCAGTGTATCCCGAAAATAAAGACATTCTGGAAAAGCTTTCTGAACAACGTAAAAAAGGATGGAAAGAAGTGAAAAATAAGCTGATAACAAATAAGTCTTATCAATAAAAGAAAATTATACCTCATGAAGAATTTCAACTTTTTAAAAATAGTATTCATTATATTGATCTGTAATTGCGTAGCGGTGAGAGGTGGAACCTTTAATAAAGACAATCCCAAACCTAAAAAAAATGTAAGATCCGCTATCAAGGAAACAAAACCCAATATTCTGTTTATTCCTATTGATGATTTAAGACCTGAAATGGGCTGCTATGGAAATCCTGTTATAAAAACGCCTAATATGGACAAGCTTGCAGCAAGAGGAGTTGTCTTTAATAGAGCATACTGTCAGCAGGCTGTATGCAACCCTTCGAGGGCAAGCCTTCTTACAGGTTTGAGGCCAGATTCTGTTCGTGTATGGGATCTTCAGACAGATTTCAGGAAAAACCTGCCGGATGTGATCACTCTTCCGCAGGTATTCAAAAATAACGGGTATTATACCGTAGGAATCGGAAAAACCTTTCATAACACTTTACCTGATGGTAAATCCTGGAATGAAGAACTTCATGTAAACGGATATCCCTTCGATCCTGACGCTGTGTATCAACTGGAGAAAAACAAGCAGATTCAGAAAGAAAAGGAGCTTGCCCTTCAGAAAATAGGAAAAGGAAAACCGGATGCTTATGGATTTATCTATACAAAGGCCAATTCTGTTGAAATGGCCGACGTTGATGATGATGCCTATTATGACGGAGCGCAAACAACTATGGCCATTCAAAAGCTGAAAGAATTAAAAGGAAAAGATAAGCCTTTCTTTTTTTCAGTAGGGTATTACCGTCCGCATTTGCCATTTAATGCTCCTAAAAAATACTGGGATTTGTATAACAGAAACGATATACCGCTTGCGAAAAATCAATTTATGCCTGAAAATGCTCCGGAATTTGCCGTACATGGTGACAGTGAACTGAGAGCTTATACAGACAGATCAGACCTGCCTTTACCATCGGAAAAACCTTATGATGTGGAAAAGCAAAGAGAACTTCTCCATGCATATTATGCGTCTGTCTCTTATACAGACGCACAGATAGGAAGGCTGTTAAAAGCTCTTGATGAATTAGGACTGAGTGAGAATACGATTATTGTATTGTGGGGAGACCATGGCTGGAAACTGGGAGAGCATAACAGCTGGTGCAAACAGAGCAACTACGAGATTGATACCAGAGTACCGCTTATTATCAGCGGGGCAGGAGTAAAAGCAAAAGGAAAATCAAGCAATGCTCTAACGGAGTTTGTTGATATTTACCCTACTTTATGTGATATGAGTGGAATAAAAATTCCCGATTATCTTCAGGGAACCAGTATGAAACCTTTGCTTTCAGATCCTGAACGTAAGTGGAAAACAGCAGCCTACAGCCAGTTTTTATTAGGAAGATTCGGAGTAAAAACGAGAGGTGTGCAAAATGTAGAAAGAATGGGATATGCTATCCGTACCGACCGGTACCGGTATGTGGAATGGTTTGAATGGAATAAAGAAACTGAAAAGCCCGGCGCTTATCTGGCCAGAGAACTTTATGATCATAAAAATGATCCTGACGAAAATATAAATATTGCTGAAGAAGTGTCATCCAAAAAATTAGTCGGTCAACTTTCCTTACAGTTGAAAAAAGGATGGAAATACAGTAAACCAAAATCATAAAAACTGTAAATATTCAGATAAAGATGATGTTTTCTTTTATAAAGATGATGATTTGTACAGGAATACTAAGTTTTGTAAGTTCCTGTCATAAAAATAAAATTGTGGAACCTGTGGGAAATAAGTCAGGACACACTTGCATGAATGTACCAAAACGATGGAATACTTTGGATTCTTCTCATGTCAGTTTTAATGGAAAAATTTCTCTGGAAGGAATGGTATTAATCCCTGGGGGAGAATTTGATATGGGAGGTGATAATAGTCAGGCGGATCCAGACGAATACCCTAAACACAGAGTAAAGGTTTCTCCGTTTTATATGGATATAACCGAAGTAACGAATGCTCAGTTCCGCAAATTTATAAATGCTACAGGGTATATCACAACGGCAGAACGTAAACCTGATTGGGATGAATTAAAGAAAAACCTGCCAAAAGGTACTCCGAAACCTCCCGATAGTCTGTTGGTAGCTGCTTCATTAGTATTTAAACCGACAACTAAACCTGTCAACCTGAATGATTTCAGCCAATGGTGGAAATGGGTAAAAGGTGCCAGCTGGAAACATCCCCAGGGGCCTACAAGCAATATTGAAGGAAAAGACAATTATCCCGTAGTACATATAAGCTGGGATGATGCTCAGGCATATTGTAAATGGTCCGGTAAACGTTTGCCTACAGAAGCAGAATGGGAATTTGCAGCACGGGGTGGATTAAAGAATAATATATATCCATGGGGAAATGAACCCATCAATGAAGGAACTCCTAAAGCAAACAGCTGGGAAGGAAAGTTTCCGTACCTCAATGAAAAGAAAGACGGCTATGGTACCCTTGCCCCTGTACAATCATTTAAAGCCAACGGATATGGATTGTATGATATGGCTGGAAACGTTTGGGAATGGTGCAGCGATTTATACAATTATGATTACTATAAAAAACTGGAAGGCAGACTGGTTTTAAATCCTCAGGGCGCTGACAGATCTTATGACCCTCAGGAACCGTATAGTGTTAAACGCAGTCTTCGGGGAGGAAGCTTTTTATGCAATGATAGTTACTGCAGTGGATACAGGGTGGCCCGGCGTATGAAAAGCAGTCCTGATACAAGTCTTGAACATACCGGATTCAGGTGTGTTCAAGACATTGCTCATTAATTCTATTTTTGATTATTATAGAGGATTCTGTAGTATTCATCCGCCATCCTGTCACTGTTGAAATGATCTTTCACATCATCCATTGCATTGTGCTGGATTTTTCTCCATTCATCAGGGCGGTCGTAATAGGTGGGAAGAATTTCATTTTCAAGAATTTCATACAACTTATTTAAATCATAATTATCCTGTTCGTAAATACTCATATTCAGATAATCTGCTTTGGGAACTACGAAAGAGTTGTCTCCATGTTTTGCAAATTCCGGGATCCAGCCGTCATCTGTAGATAAATTGACAGATCCGTTCATGGCAGCCGTCATACCGGAAGTTCCTGAAGCTTCCCTTGGAACCCTTGGGTTATTAAGCCATACATCAGAGCCCTGTTTTAAAGACTTGCTTAAAGAAAGCTCATAACCCGTAAGAACAGCCATATTCTTGTGGTTTTTACTTTCTTCTACCAGCGTGTTGAACGTAGAAATAGCAGAGTAGTCCATTGGGTAAGGTTTTCCTGCCCAGATAATCTGTACCGGATATTTTGGATTGTTCAGAAGTCTGTAGAATCTTTCTTTGTCATGGAGAAGAAGTTCTGCTCTTTTGTAGCCGGCAAATCTTCTTGCCCAGACCATGGTAAAGACATTAGGGTTAAATAAATTTCCTGTCTGATCTGCAACAATGCTGAACAGTTTTTTCTTCAGATATTTCTTACGGAAATCAAAAACAGTTGCGTCGTTTTCATCTTTTGCATTGTATAAAGGTTTATCAGACCAGTATTTAAATTCCTGAGCATTGGTGATAGATGTGATTTCACAGATTCCCGGATATTTATTCCACATGGCTCTGGAAACAACCCCATGAAGCTGGGAAACTCCATTGGCCATTCTTGCCATTCTCAATGCACAGAGAGAATGATTGAAACGGTCATCATCAGATCCTTCAATCTTTTTCACTTCTTCCATGCTGTATCCTGAAAAATAGGACATGTCATAACATAATCTGAAGCTGTGCTTTTCATTACCAGCTTCTTCAGGAGTGTGAGTGGTGAAAACCAGTTTTTCTTTAACTTTATTCAGATCTCCGTTATATTTTCTCAGAAGATAAAAAGCTGCCGGAAGCCCATGGGCTTCGTTAAGATGGTAAACTTCTCTCTCAATGTTCATTTCATCCAATAGCTTGGCTCCTCCTTTTCCCAATAAAATATATTGAGCAAGTTTTGTAGATTCATTCGCATCATACAATTTGTGACAGATTGTTTTGGAAACGTGATCATTTTCCGGAACATCTGTAGAAAGGAAAAACATGGGTGCCGTATTGAAGATTTCGGGATCAAGGTACCATACTTTTACCCAAACCGGAGCACTGTGGATTTCAATTTGAAATTTTATTCCGGTGTCTTCAAGAAAACTGTACATTTTTCTCGTCCATACAGGCTGTAAAGTCTGATCGTGGTTTCTTGCCTGGTCATAATAACCAAATTTCCATAGGATACCGATTCCAATAAGATCCTGCTTAAGGTTATAGGCACTTCTCATGTGAGAACCTGCCAGAAAGCCAAGTCCTCCCGAATATATTTTAAGTACCTGCTCAAGAGCAAATTCCATTGAGAAATAGACGGCTTTTTTTGAATATTGAGGATTAATCGTGTAAGGTATTCTGAAATTCCTGAAATCCATAAATGTGGGTTTGTGTTTAAAAAGGCAAAGGTATTAATTATGAAAATAAACTTTACATTAATTAATCGATAAATTAATTAAAAACTAAGTGTTGAATTGTTTTTTTTGCTTATCTTTAAGAGTGTAAATTTTTGATTATCAAAAACTTTTAATGATGAAAGCCGATGGCTGCATGTGTTCTTTAATTAAATAAAAAAATCACACATGAAAAAGACATTTTCTGATGAAGATCTGATCAAGAATCTGAGTTTATATTACCTGAACAGGCATTTGAAAAAAAAGCCCATAGAAAAGTATCACCGTACCATAGATGAATCTCCGCTGCACGACCGTGAAAAATACAGAAAGAAATCCGAGATTCTTCTTCTCAACTCTTTTATGCATCATTTTCCCGAAGTGAAATTTGAAAACCTTACCTGCGAGAGTCCGGACTTTATCGCCAAACTCAACGACAAAAAAATCGGAATAGAACTGACCGAAGTAATCAACCATCTGGAAATGAAAAAAGTGGAAAGCACTTTAAACAAGATGTTCCGTCAGGCAGAAATATTATTAGAACAGGAAGACACTACGAAATATCGTGGTGTTTATTTTTTGGAATTCCACGCGGCAACCAAATTTGACAATCTGGAAGTGCAGCAGGAAAACATCATCAGTATCTATAAGAGCATCAAAAAAAATAAACCTGTGGGATGTGTAAAAAGTCTGAGAAAATCTTTTCACCGCAGAAATGTCTTTATCACCCATGAGTACAGCATGAATCTGTTTGATGAGCTTTGTTCTGAGAAGATTCTGGAACTTATTGAAAAAAAGAACGAAAAATTCCCCTATTATGACACCTCAGTAGATGAGTGCTGGCTGGTTATTGTTTCCGATATGAATTCCATTGCTTCAAGGTATACCTTCATTCAGGATAAGGAACATCTGAAAGAAGTAAAAAGTCCTTTCCATAAAATATTTCACCTGGAAAATCTTTGTGGAAATATTACAAGTATAAAATAAAGTGAATGTTATTCGTGTTTGATTATTTTGTTGTGTATTTTGATATAATGTAGGTTATTTTAAATTATTTGATGTTTTAATTTGTAATAGTTTAAAATTGTTTAGATTTTATTGTTTTTAATTAAAATAAGGTTATATTTGATGTGTGTTGATTATCAATACAATGTGTAACTGATATAACCATAAAAACATTAAATCTATGAGGAAATTTTTACTTTTCATACTTCTTTGTCTCTCTCATACTTTCTATGCCCAGGCTGACTGTGCTACCGCACTTTCCGTTTGCGGAAACTCAAATATCACATATAGTCCTACCGGATATGGTAATATTAAGGAATTGGTCAACTCCGGAAGCTGTATAGATTTTACGGGAGAACACAACTCAATCTGGTATAAAATTACAATCGCTACAGGAGGTACACTTACCTTCGACCTTGTCCCAAATAATCCGGATGCCGATTATGACTGGGCAATTTTTGGTCCTAATGTAACCTGTGGAAGTTTAGGATCACCGATCCGTTGTAATGCTGCAACAGTTATCGGACCCGGCCCTGCTACAGGATTGAATATGACAAGCACACTTTTAAGCGCTGCAGGAGGTTCCCTGACTCCTTATTGCAGATATCTTGATGTTTTACCAGGGCAAACCTATTACTTGTTTATTGACAACTGGGTGAGCAGTACCAGTTCTACTACAGCCCCGTTTTCTTTAACGTGGGGAGGAACTGCAACACTGGCTTCACCATTTACTGATCCGGCTATTCAGACCCAGCCATTTAATCCTCCCGGAATTCCGGCGGCCAATCCTGCTGACCCAAGAGAAGTTGTCATATGTTCTGCAACAGCTTTATTTGATTTTTCTACATTATCCTCAGGAATTCTCAATGGAAATCAAAACTTTGGAGTAAGTTATCATCTGAGCCAGAATGATGCCTTAACGGGAAATAACCCTATTACAGCTCCTATTACAGTCAATACAACAACTGTCTATTATTATAGCATCAACTATACCGATCCGGCCAATGCATCTAATCCGCTCAACAAATGTAAGCAGGTTGGAACATTTAAATTTAAAAATGGTTCTATCACAGCTACAAACGCAACTTTGACCCAGTGTAACAATAATAATGCAGGGACAGCTTTATTTGATTTAACCACAGCAGATGTTATTGCAAACCCTAATGTTACTAAGAAATATTATCCTACAATGGCGGATCTCAATGCCGGAACCAATGAGATTACCAACCCGATGGCATTTGTGTCTGCAGAAGGAATTATTTACGTAAAAGTAATATCGGAATTTGGCTGTACTGCAGTGGCACAGATTACGTTGAAATTTTATCCCGTTGTAGTCGTGAATGAAACAACTTTGAGATCATGCTTCATCGAATCCAGTCCAGCCACCGCTTCTTTCAACCTTGTCAATGCTTCAGTAACCGGGCAGACCAATCCGACAAAAAAATATTATCCTTCATTGACAGATGCTGTTAACCAGACCAATGAAATCCTGAATCCCAATAATTACATTGCACCCAATGGTTTTGTGTACATAAGAGTTTCTAATGCTCAGGGTTGTTATAATGTGGCTAAAGTTACTTTGATCGTTATTCCGCCTGTCTATTCTGATAAACTTAAAGATGTGACAATTTGTGCGGAAGACCAGACTACGCTGGATGCAGGACCCGGATTTAAAAGTTACGAGTGGAGTACAGGAGCTACTACACAAACCATTAAAGCAGGAATAGGAGTATATTGGGTAAAACTTAAAACAGGAGAATGTGTGACAACACAAACGGTAAAAGTGCTTCCTTCCGAGCAGCCGGTTGTTTCCGGGATTGATATTTCGAACAATACAATCACAGTATCCGTAATAGGTGGAACTCCGGCTTATAAATATTCAATAGATAATATCATCTGGCAGGATTCTAATGTTTTCAATAACCTTTCCAGAGGAGATCATAAAGTATATGTAAAAGATGCCTATGACTGTGATCCGATAGAAATTGGAATTGTTGTCCCTAATTTGATCAACGTGATAACTCCTAATGCAGATGGAATCAATGATATGATTGATTATTCAGCCCTTGCCAACAAACAAAATCTGATCATGAATGTTTTCGACCGTTATGGAAATAAAATTTTCCAGGCAGACCGATCCAACGGCTACAAATGGGATGGAACCCAGGGTGGAAGAAGAGTACCTACAGGTACATACTGGTATTCTATCACGTGGAATGAAAATGATAAAAAGAATACGGCCATTAAATATACAGGCTGGGTTCTGGTGAAAAACAGAGAATAATAATAAAACAGATAGAAAAAACCACTTCAATTGAGGTGGTTTTTAGTTTTAAAAGTTATTAAATTAGGAAATAAAATAGAAAGAATGAAAGACCTGTTTGTAAAACGTTTTGAATACTATAAATCTCTTGGTGATAAAACATTTGAACAGTTAACAGATGAGCAGATGTTCTGGCAGTATAATGAAGAAAGTAATTCTATTGCTGTGATTGTGAAACATCTTGCAGGAAATATGCTTTCACGATGGACTAATTTCCTGACTGAAGACGGAGAGAAAGCCTGGCGTAACCGCGATGAAGAATTTGTCAATACATTTTCAACGAAAGAAGAGATTCTTGAATATTGGGAAAAAGGCTGGGCCTGCTTTTTTGATGCTCTTGAAAAAATAAATGAGGAAAATCTCTATTCAACAACATATATCAGGGGAGAAGCACATCCGGTGATTGATGCCGTTCTTCGTCAATTGGCTCATTATCCTTACCACATCGGACAAATTGTTTATATCGCTAAAATGATAAAGAATGAAAATTGGAATACACTTTCTATTGCCAGAAACCGGTCTCAGGAATTTAATACAGAAATGAAAACCAAATTTTCAGGTCAGGATCCGGCACCCAATTCGTCGCCCGTCTGCTTTCAAAACAGCCCAGAAGTAAGAGACGAATATAAACAATAGATTGAATCAATCTTGAGTTCTTATTAAAATTACTATCTTTGCACCCATAAAATTCAGGAGTAACAAATGTCTACTTTTCACAGAACTGCCGCGTTTCATACACTGGGCTGCAAATTAAACTTTGCAGAAACATCTACTATTGCCCGTCAATTAACAGATGCAGGTTATGAGAAGGTAAGTTTTGATGAAAAAGCCAATGTGTATGTTATCAATACCTGTTCGGTGACAGAAAATGCTGACCGTGAATGTAAACTTCACGTGAAAAGAGCAATGAAAGCTAATCCGGAAGGACTGGTTGTAATTGTTGGATGCTATGCACAGTTAAAACCTGAAGAAATTTCACAGATTGAAGGAGTTGACCTGGTTTTAGGAGCAAAAGAAAAATTCAATATTCTGAGCTATCTTGACGATTTGGAGAAATCTGAAAGTGAAGGTGTAGTTCACTCATGTGAAATTGAAGAAACCGATTTCTTTATCGGAAGTTATTCTATAGGAGACAGAACCAGAGCTTTCCTGAAAGTACAGGATGGCTGTGATTACAAATGTACTTACTGTACCATTCCATTAGCCAGAGGAATTTCACGTTCTGATACGATCGAAAATGTTCTCAGAAACGCCACGGAAATCGCTGCAAAAGACATCAAAGAAATTGTTCTTACAGGAGTAAATATCGGTGATTACGGTAAAGGGGAATTTGGAAATAAAAAACACGAACATACCTTTCTTGATCTTATTTCAGAGCTGGATAAAGTAGAAGGAATAGAAAGAATCCGTATCTCTTCCATCGAACCTAATCTTTTGAAAGATGAAAGTATTGAACTGGTTTCTAAAAGCAAAAGCTTTGTTCCGCATTTTCACATCCCGTTACAATCCGGAAGCGATGATCTCTTGAAAAAGATGAAACGTCGTTACCTGACCAAACTGTATAACGACAGAGTAAACAAGATTCGCGAGGTAATGCCTGATGCGGCTATCGGAGTAGATGTTATTGTAGGATTCCCGGGAGAAACAGAAGAAAGATTTATGGAAACCTATAATTTCCTTAATGAGCTTCCTATCACTTACCTTCACGTATTTACCTATTCTGAAAGAGAAAATACGGAAGCTGCCGCTATGGACGGAGTAGTTCCCGTAGCGGAAAGAAAAAAACGTAATAAAATGCTGAGAATTCTTTCTGAAAAGAAGAAAATGGCATTTTATCAGACCCAATTGGGAAAAACGCTGCCTGTTCTTTGGGAGCACGAAAATAAAGACGGGAAAATGTTCGGCTTCACAGAAAACTATGTGAGAGTCCAGAAAGACTTTGATCCTGCATCCGTAAATCAAATCGAATTTCTGAATTTAGAAAAAATCCTGTCAGATGGCACGGTTTCTGTGCAATCTTCTTACCAAAATTTTTTAGCAAAAGCGTAGGCTCTTTGCTAAAATTCTACTAAATTTATTTTTAAACTTTTAAATACTACATTCATGAGAGATAAGTTTTTATCTTGGGGAATTGTATTAGTAGCTGCTACATGGATTATAGCAATACTGATCAGAGCGCATTATTGGATACCTACGCTGTTATCCGCAATTTATGCATTGGGTGTTTACAATGCTTACCAATCGAAACATGCTATTTTGAGGAACTTTCCTGTATTGGGATACTTCAGGTATTTTTTCGAAAGTATTTCACCCGAAATGCAGCAATACTTTATTGAAAGGGAAACAGATGGGAAGCCATTTCCAAGAAACCAGCGTTCTGCAGTATACAGACGTGCAAAAAATTTAAGTGATACGGTAGCTTTTGGTACGCAGCTGGAAGTAAATCACAGAAAGTATGAAGGGATCAAGCATTCTATTTATGCAAAATCACCATCAGAAGAACTTCCGAGAGTATGGGTTGGAGGAGAACAATGCACACAGCCTTATCATGCTTCTTTATTTAACATCTCAGCAATGAGTTTCGGGGCCTTGAGTGACAGAGCACAGATTTCACTGAACAGAGGCGCAAAAAAAGGAAACTTCTATCATAATACAGGGGAAGGAGGAATTTCACCTTATCACCTGGAAGGAGGAGATCTTTGCTGGCAGATCGGAACAGGGTATTTCGGATGTCGCGACGGCGAGGGGAAATTCAATCCCGAATTATTTACAAAATATTCCACCCTTCCTAATGTGAAAATGATTGAAATCAAATTATCACAGGGAGCAAAACCAGGACACGGAGGAGTGCTTCCGGGAGTAAAAAATACACCGGAAATTGCAGCGATTCGTCATGTCACACCGGGAATGACCGTTATTTCACCACCCTCACACAGCGCTTTTTCTGATGCTGCCGGATTGCTGAGGTTTGTACAGCAGCTAAGAGAACTTTCAGGAGGAAAGCCAATTGGTTTTAAACTTTGTATCGGTGATACCAAAGAATTTGAAGATATCTGTGTACAGATGAATGTATTGAAAATTTATCCTGATTTCATTACCATAGATGGTGCAGAAGGAGGAACAGGAGCTGCACCACCGGAGTTTTCAGATGGAGTAGGGATGCCATTGGAACCTGCTTTGATCTTTGTGAACAGAACGCTTAATAACTATAACCTGAGAAGTAAATTAAGAGTAATTGCCAGCGGTAAAGTTCTTACCAGTCTTGACATTCTGAGAGCCATTGCTATGGGAGCAGATATGTGTAACAATGCCAGAGGATTTATGTTCTCTTTAGGATGCATCCAGGCCTTGAGATGTAACTCCAACAATTGTCCTACAGGAGTTGCTACACAGGATAAAATGCTTATCAAAGGATTGGATGTGACAGATAAAGCAGAAAGAGTATATCACTTCCATAAAAATACACTTCACACCTGCAATGAACTCATTGCCGCTGCAGGAAGAAGTTCTTATGAAGAAGTAGACGCCACCATGTTTATGAGAGGAGATGAGTTTGACCACCTTGCAGATCTTTATTTCCCGGATATTTTAGGAAATGTAAAACAGAAAGCAAGATCGTAATCAACATTACATATAACAAAAACACCGCCATTTATGCGGTGTTTTTTATTGTATGAATATTTTTTATTGTTGTTGTTCTGTTGTCTGTTTATCACTATCAGGTCTGTCCTCTCTTCCATAAATCTGAAAGTTGAATACAAAAGTCCTGTTTCTGTAAGACATGTTTGAATATGGATAATGAGGGTTTCTTGCAAAAGCAGCTCTGGAAGGAACAATAATGACTCCCTGTAAGTTATAAGGTGTTTCACTTGTAAGATTGTCAAATGCTTTGAACTTCTGTAAAGCTTCTCTGAAACCAGGGATTTGATAATATTTTGCTTTTTTTGCAGCATCAGTTGTACCAGCATCCAGTATTGATTTTTTTACATAATAATATGTAGGGTCAATAACAGGAACACCTGTTCCGTCAATAGTATTTAAAAAAGCGGTTTTTGATGTAAATGAAGTGTTTCCGTCAGAATTAACCGCCAGGTAAGAGTATGCTCTTCCCATGATTTTAATAATATCAGTATCTCCAATGGTTTTTGCAGAGGCAGCTGGTGGCTGAGCTCCGTCTCTTATAATGTAGATAGTTCCTGAAGGTAGTGTTATGGGACTCAGTTCAGACAGCTTCTTTTCAGTATCATCCGCAGTATCTGTAGAACTGAAAGCTTTTATATTACCCTGTGCATCCAGATAATTCTCATCCATGAATTTCTTAATGGCCTGATCATCATACGTGTTTTGCGTAGCAACATCTTCCGGCTCTACATAGGTTGATACATCATCATCTTTCTTACAAGCAGAAAAACACAAAGATCCTGCAAGGATATATAAAAATATTTTTTTCATTTCAAAAAACTTTAATTACTTTACAAATAATATAACGGCAAAAGTATAAAAAAATATGAGAATAGATAAATTTTTATGGAGCATTCGTTTTTATAAGACGAGAAGTATTGCAGCAGAGGAGATTAAAAAGAACAGAGTTTCTATAGGAACGTCTGCCGTAAAGTCGTCTAAAGAGGTAAAAGAAGGAGATACGATCAAAATCCGTAAGAATCAGATTGATTATAAAATAAAGGTAATTCAGATTCCTAAAAGCAGAATTGGAGCCAAGCTGGTGCCTCTTCACATTCAGGACGTCACAGACAAAGAACAATACGAATTGCTGAAACTTCGTAAAATGTCACAGGACTATTACAGAAACAAAGGAGAGGGAAGACCTACCAAAAAAGACAGAAGAGAAATGGATGAATATGTAGGCAACGATATCGACTCCGATTTTACAGACTGGGATGATTTCTTTGGGGAAACCGGCAGTGAAGGTGAGGATGAAGATTAATATAAAAAGTAAAAAAGCTCTAGAGATAGAGCTTTTCTATTATTTCGTTAACGATGTCTTCCGGTTCTCTGGAATCTGTCCCGACAGTGAATTGTGCTTTGCTGTAAAACTGATTTCTTTCAAATAAATGTTTGGCAATAAATTCCGGCAGGTCTTCATCTGATATATTGGCAATCAATGGCCTTTTTTCTTTCTGCTTTGAAAGTCTTTCCACCAGTGTTCCCACTCCGGTTCTTAAAAAAACGCTCTTGGAGTTGTGATTGATGATCTCCATATTATTATAATACACTGGGGTTCCTCCGCCAAGACTTAAAACTACATTTTCTTCAGAAGCCAATATCTCTTCAAGTGCCTCCCTTTCCAGTTTTCTAAAGTAAATCTCTCCCTTTTTCTCGAAAATTTCGGGGATGGTTAATTTATTTCTTCTGGAAATCTCTTTATCGAGGTCAATTAATTTAAAATCGATTTTTTCGCTTAATATTTTGGAAATGTGCGATTTGCCACTTCCCATGTATCCGATCAATGAAATTACCATGAATTTTTTTTAAACAAATTTGCGAAAAAGTTTTGAGATAAAGAAAAAAGTCATATCTTTGCACCACTTAAAACAAGGGACATTACTTAAATGAAAACTTGTTGCACAAGTGGCCGACTCGGTAGCTCAGCTGGTAGAGCAATACACTTTTAATGTATGGGTCCTGGGTTCGAATCCCAGCCGGGTCACTAGCAATAATAATTACTTAATTTGTGATTTTATTGCCTGCGTGGTGAAATTGGTAGACACGCCATCTTGAGGGGGTGGTTTCCTAAGGATGTGCTGGTTCGAGTCCAGTCGCAGGCACTGCAAAGAAAATTTTATAATTAATATTGAAATTTATTTCATTTTAATTGTGGCCGACTCGGTAGCTCAGCTGGTAGAGCAATACACTTTTAATGTATGGGTCCTGGGTTCGAATCCCAGCCGGGTCACAAGTTTACTGAAAAGTAAATTTTTTTCATATTAATATTTTGTGATTTGGTGTTTCAAAGGCTTCCTTCAGGAGGCCTTTGATTTTTGTATGAATCAAGGTTGTGAATGGTGTTAGCCTTACTTTATTCAATAAAAAAATCCCCGACTAAGTCAGGGATCTGATATTTTAATCTGGAAAGATTAATCCAGATGCATATTGTCAATTAATCTTACACCATCTACTACCACTACAATAAATGCTCTGAAGCTTCTGTCTTTATAGAAAAAATCAGTCTCCTGTAATGTTTTTTCATCAGCAATCAGGAAATATTCCAGTTTCATTCCCTGCTGGTCATCAAAAATATCAGCTACTCTTTCCTTGATTTCCGGAATGGTAACAGTTCTGAACCAGTCGTTTACTTTTTTTAAAGTCTCATAAATTACTTTAGAGGCTTCTCTCCGGTCTTCATGAAGTCTTTGATTTCTTGAGCTTAGCGCCAGTCCGTTTTCTGCCCTGTAAATAGGAACTCCGGTTATTTTAACGGGAAGATGCTTTTTCTCTACCATTTTTTTAATAATAGCAAGCTGCTGGAAATCTTTTTCACCAAAATAAGCATTATCAGGCTGTACCTGTCTGAAAAGTTCTTCTACAACAGTTCCTACACCATCAAAATGACCCGGTCTTGATTTTCCTTCCATCTCATTTTCCAGTCCGTCAAAATCATATCGCTGGCTTTCGGCTTTCTCAGGGTAAATATCTGCTACCTCCGGAATATAAACTGCATCTACAAGACCAGAATTCTGAAGAATCAATATATCTCTGTTGACATCTCTTGGATATTTTTCAAGATCTTCAGGATTGTTAAATTGAGTTGGATTTACAAAAATTGAAGAAATAACAAGGTCATTTTCCTTTCTTGCCTCTTCATACAGAGAAAGATGGCCTTTGTGCAGGGCTCCCATGGTAGGGGCAAAGCCAATTCTTTTTCCCATTTCTTTCTGTCTTTCAATGAAATCCTGAAGGACTTTTCTGTTTTTTAGAACTTCCATAGTTTATTTTAATACTATTTCAAAAATACTAAAAATATCGCATAATAATATGTGGTTTTAATAATTTGAAAAGGGAATTTTCGTAAAAAAATGTTAATTAAAATAATGTTGGATGTTTTTTTGTAATTTTGCACATTAAAGCATTTTTACAAAAATTAGATAGAAAGTTTATGCCGAATCAAAAAATACTGTACATTACTACAGAGATGTATCCATATCAGGAAGATACAAATATGGCTGCAGTGGTAAACAAAATGGCACTTAAGATGCACCAAGAAGGCAATGATGTAAGAGTTTTTATGCCAAGATTTGGACAAATAAGTGAGAGAAAATTCCAGCTTCATGAAGTAATCCGTCTTTCAGGGATGAATATTATTATCAATGATCTGGATCAGCCTCTGATCATTAAAGTAGCGTCTCTTCCGGGGGAAAGACTTCAGGTTTACTTTATTGACAATGAAGAATACTTCAAAAGAAAACAATATTATTTCGACGATGAAGGAAACCCTTTTGAAGACAATGACGAAAGAGCTATTTTCTTTGCAAGAGGAGTTATTGAAACCATTAAGAAACTAAACTGGGTGCCGGATGTTATCCATTTAAATGGATGGATGTCTTCTTTTGTTCCAATTTATCTTAAAACGTACTACGAATCAGATACTTATTTCAAAGACGCGAAAATTATACTTTCTCTTTACAATGAGAAAGATGCCGACCTGGATAAAAAGATTGACGAAAAACTGCAGTTTGATAATATTTCAGGATTAAAAGCGTTAGATAACCCAACGATTAAAAGTTTTGTTATCGAAAGTATGAACTATGTAGATGCCGTTGTGAAAGGTGACGAGTTTCTGGATGAAGATCTGGATAAGGCTTTCAACGAAACTGCTACCCAAAAATCAGAGTATCTGGACATAGATTCAATAAATCAACTTTATTAAAAAACACATTTTTAATGACTCATAATCTTAAAAGGACCTTCGCCATACTTTTGATGGCGTTTTTCGGAAGTACATTCCTTCATAACTGTGAACCGGATCCGGATTCTCTTGGCGAGCAGTTGTTTAATGATGATGCAGCACAAGGTAATGAAATTGCATATCCCGTTATCGCATACAATTATAGTAACAACGATTCAATCAGAAGTGATGCTGCCAGACTGATCAGTGGGGTGAGCGAATCTGGTTCGGCTTCCTATGTAGGTGTTCTTGGAGCATTTACTGAAAACCAGTTTGGAATGCAGAGAGCTTCTTATGTTACTCAGCTGAGAATGCCGGTAGATAATTATGATTTTAACGGAGCGAATCCAAAAGTAGATTCTGTAGTTCTTGTAGTGAGACCACCTGCAAATACTGCCGCGAATACCTACTTTTTTGAAGGCGATTCATTAAAAACAAAAACATTTGAGAAAACTGATTTCCCGGTAGATGGAGTTGCTACAGCGGTTTCCATTGAAAAGAAAATGTACCCTGTTCGTAAATACGGTAAAACAGCAGGTTCAAAATCAATGAAAATCAATGTACATGAAGTAACCACGTTCATAGATGCAAATGATGACAGTTTCAAACGTTCCAATAAAACAATAAGTACTGGTGAACTGTTAGGATCAGGAGTATTTGACGGTACTATCAGTTCTACATCTATCACTAAAAAATCTGACAACTCAGTTGTATTTACCGGAAACTTAGGATTCAGAATGAAGTTGAGTAATACGGACTTTTTCCAGACTCATATTCTTGATAAAAAAGGAAAACCTGAGCTTCAGGATGCTTCCAACTTTATCAGATATTTTAAAGGAATAAAAATTTCTGTGGATGAAACGGATAAATATCTCTACCAGTTCTCTCCTAATGATTTACAGCTTATCATGTATTATAAATATGATAAAACGGATAACGGAACAACAACAAGACCGCAGACAACCCTTAATTTCAACTTAGGAGGTTCTAATGCGCATCTCGGGCTGTATGAATACAGCAGATCCGGATCATCTGTTGCGGCTGCATTGGCTGCAAGTAACCCTAGTGAAGGAGATGAAAGACTTTTTGTTCAGGGAATGGGAGGACCATCTGTGGTAGTTAAGATTAAAGATGAGACGATTGCAAAGCTTAAGGATATTTTTGTTAAAGATAAAGCAGGTATTGTAAGTGCTAAAATCAGAATCTATCTTGATGCTGCAACGTGGAAAAATACAGGTTCTACTGAAGACCGAAGATTTTCACTTTTAACCAATACATTAGATGCTGGTGGTAAAATTGACTACAAAAAACTGGCGTTTACTTCAGATCTTACCAACGGGCTTGGATTATATTATTTTAAAGATAAACCTGAACCAGGTTATTATGATTTTGTCGTAACAAAAACAGTTAAGGATCTTGTAGAAGGGAAGAAAGAAACAGTAGATGGAGTTGAACAGCTGATTCCTAATAAGCCTTTAATAATCAGTGCTGGAACATTTGCTGCCAATGCTACAGGAACCCTTTTAGGAGTTCGTAATACAACAAGAGCATTTGATATGAACAGAATTATTCTTACAGGAGTAGATAAAACCAATACGAATCCGAAGAGAATCCAGTTATTGGTGACTTACGGAACGAAAAAATAGAACAACAAACAACACTATACAAAATAAAATATGTGCGGAATAGTAGGATATACAGGATTTCAAGACGCTTATGAAATTGTAATTAATGGTCTTAGAAGATTGGAATATAGAGGGTATGACAGTGCCGGAATTGTTTTAGAAGGTTCAGATAACAAGCTGGAAGTAGAAAAAACAAAAGGTAAAGTGGAGGATTTGGTGAATATTTCCAAAGAGCTAAAAGGAAAGTCTAAAATTGGAATGGGACACACCCGTTGGGCAACCCATGGAGTTCCAAGTGACAGAAACTCCCATCCGCACTTGTCAAACAACGGAAAAATTGCAATTGTACACAATGGTATTATCGAAAACTATGATACCATTAAGACAATGCTTACTGAAAAAGGATTCACTTTCAAATCAGAGACAGATACTGAAGTATTGGTAAACCTTATCCAGTATTTTATGGATCTTAATCCTGAAATTGATTTCCCTACAGCAGTGAGATATGCATTGAATGAAGTATATGGAGCATATGCCATCACTGTACTTCATGAAGATTATCCAGGGGTATTGGTCGTAGGAAGATTAGGTTCTCCTCTTGCAATCGGAATCGGTGATAAAGAATATTTTATCGCTTCCGATGCTTCTCCATTCGTAGAATTTACAAAAGAAGCTATTTATCTTGAAGAAGGACATATGGCAACGATCTCTCTCGAAAACGGAGTAGATATCAGAACCATCAATGAAAACTCTAAAATTGAGCCTGAAATTCAGGAGCTTAAATTAAGTCTTGAACAGATAGAAAAAGGTGGTTACGAGCATTTCATGCTTAAAGAAATCTTCGAGCAGCCTAAATCTGTACACGATACAATGAGAGGTAGACTTCTTGTAGATGAAGGAGTTATTAAAATGGCTGGAATCTGGGATCATGTGGAGAAATTCAAAAATGCCAACAGGATTATTATCATTGCCTGCGGTACTTCATGGCATGCAGGTCTTATCGGAGAATATCTGATTGAAGAATATGCAAGAATTCCTGTTGAAGTAGAATATGCATCAGAGTTCAGATACAGAAACCCGATTATTACTGATAAAGATGTGGTGATTGCCATTTCTCAGTCCGGAGAAACTGCTGATACAATGGCTGCTTTAAAATTAGCAAAAGAAAAAGGTGCATTTATATATGGTATATGTAATGTTGTAGATTCTTCCATTGCAAGAATTACAGATGCAGGTTCTTATACCCATGCTGGTCCGGAAATCGGGGTTGCTTCTACCAAAGCATTTACAGCACAGCTTACCATTCTTACTTTAATTGCCTTTAAATTAGGAAAACACAACGGAAACTTAGGAAACGCTGAATTTATGAGCTTAATTGCTGAGCTTGATGCTATTCCTAAGAAAATTGAAGATGTGTTAAATACCACTCATGAGCTTACGCAGAATATTGCAAAAGATTTTGTGAAAGCTACCAATTTCCTTTACCTGGGAAGAGGATACAATTATCCTGCAGCCCTGGAAGGAGCCTTAAAATTAAAAGAAATTTCTTATATCCATGCAGAAGGATACCCGGCTGCAGAAATGAAGCACGGTCCGATTGCCCTGATCGACGAAAACATGCCGATTGTAATTATAGCACCTAGAAAAGGGCACTATGATAAAATTGTAAGTAACGTTCAGGAAATTAAAGCGAGAAAAGGTAAAATTATCGCTGTAGTGAATAAAGGAGACCGTCAGGTGAGCGAAATGGCAGATTATGTTATCGAAATCCCTGAAACTTCTGAATGTTTCTCTCCAATCGTTGCTTCCGTACCTCTTCAACTGCTTGCTTATTATATTGCAGTATATAGAGGAGCCAACGTAGATCAACCGAGAAACCTTGCAAAATCTGTTACCGTGGAATAAAAAGTTGTTGTAAATAAAATAAATTTAGATTTCTTCCGTTATTTCAAAAAAAATCTTAAAAGTTTCTTAAAAAAATTATATATTTACGGCTTAATTATAAAAATTAACATGAAAAGGATATTTCTTTTATTATTGTCTGCGTCGGTAGCATCGGTATCTTGTTCAGGTGGTGGCAGCTCTTCTGTAGGGAAGCCAGGAACAAAAGGAGAATTGATACCAAGAGAAAAAACTAAATCATTTGTTGCGGAAAGACCATACGGAATGGTCGCAATTCCTGCAGGTTCGTTTGTTGCTGGTTTAGCAGACCAGGATCCGACAAATACGCCTGAAAAAGCATCATTGAAGACAGTTACTGTTTCTTCTTTCTTCATGGATGAAGCAGAAACTACCAATGCGGAGTACAGAGTATTTATCAATTATGTAAGAGACTCTATCGCAAGAACTTTACTAGCTGAAGCTGCCGGAGAAGGTGGTGATGAAGGCGGACGTAAAGGAGCAAGCATAGGAGATTACGCATACCTTGCTAAAAAAGAAGAAAATTTAACACCTTATCAAGAATATATGGAAGGCCAGGGCGGCCGTGAAGACGGAAGCTATGATGCCAGCAAAAGATTAGATTGGAAAATCCCTTTACACTGGAGCACATCAAAATATCCGGATGTAGAATACGCAGAAGTTTTAGAATCTATGTACCTGCCTTCTTCTTCAAGAATTGGAAACGAAAGAATTTTAGATGTTAGTAAGCTGAAATATACTTACCGTTGGGGAGATATGGACGCTGCTGTTGCAGATAACGAAAGAGGAGCTAACTACCTGAAAAGTGAAAGTATCGCAATCTATCCTGATACTACAGTTTGGGTAAAAGATTTCCACTTTGCTTACAATGAGCCATTGTTTGAACAGTATTTCTGGCACAAGGCTTATAAAGACTATCCTGTTGTCGGGGTTACCTGGGATCAGGCAAGGGCTTATTGTAACTTCAGATCTAAATTGAAATCAGATTACAACGAAAGTTTAAAAAGAAAAAAACAAAAACCATTAGTATTCCGTCTTCCAACAGAAACTGAATGGGAATATGCTGCCAGAGGTGGTATGCAAAATGCTACTTACCCTTGGGGTGGTCCATATTTAATGGATGACAGAGGTTGCTACCTTGCCAACTTCAAGCCTAAGAGAGGTAACTACATGGAAGACGAGAAAAAAGGTACTTATACATATACAGCTCCAGTTAAGAAATTTAAGAAAAATGGGTTTGGGTTATTTGATATGGCTGGAAACGTTTCTGAATGGACATTATCTTCTTTTAACAACTCTTCAGCTGGATTCACTTCTACATTAAATCCTTCTACTAAAGATAAAAAGGATACGAAGAAATCCGTAAGAGGTGGATCTTGGAAAGATATAGGATATGCACTGATGACAGGTGCTAGAGATTGGGAAAGAAAAGATTCCGCAAGAAGCTATATCGGATTCAGAACTGTACAGGATATTCCTGAAGCAGCCGTTAAACCAAGAAGAGTTAACAGATAACGAATCAGACAATTATTTTTCAATAACAATTTTATTTAACATTAAAAAAACTAACTCAATATGTTTAAGACTAAAGATGCTTGGATGAATTTCTTTTATTCATTCGGTGCTGCAATTGTAATTCTTGGAGCTTGGCTTAAAATTACTCACATTACCTTAGGACCTATTAACGGTAACATGGCTCTTACTGTAGGACTTATTACTGAGGCTATTATCTTTATCATCTTTGCATTTGACCCTCCAAAAACTGAAGAGTCTTATGCCTGGGAAAATGTTTATCCTGAGTTATTAGATAAACATGCGAATCCAAATCCTTTACATTCTAATGTAACAACTAAAAATACAAGCGCTCAATTTGCTGAATTGGAAAACTCTCTTTCCAGCAAATTGGATAAAATGCTTGAAGATGCAAGATTAGACGTTCAATTATTTGAAAGATTAAGAACAGGAATTGATAAATTCTCAAACTCTGTTGATCAGATCAATCAGACTGTTGACGTATCTGCTTCTACTCATAAATATAACGACCAGTTGAATAAAGCAGCTCAGCATATGGAAAGTATGAATGCACTTTATGCAATGCAGCTTGAAAGCGGTAAGAGACAATCTGAATTTGCTAACAAGTATGTTGCTGATATGCAGAAATCTGCAGAGCAATCTGAGAAATTCAACCAAGAGCTACAAGGTTTAACATCTAATCTTAATAACTTAAATAGAGTTTATGGTGGTATGCTAACTGCTATGAAGTCTTAATTCCTAACCATTTCTAAATTAACTACTTAATCAAAAAACAAAGAAAAGAGAATGGCACAAGGAAAACAGACCCCTCGTCAGAAGATGATCAACCTGATGTATTTGGTGTTCATCGCGATGATGGCCCTAAATATTGATGCAGAAATCATCAGATCATACTATGACTCTACCAGAGCATTGAATGAAACCAGAACTTTAACAGAAAGAAAGAACGAGAAGATCTTTGAGAGAACGTTGGAAGCTAAAGCTCAGCAAGTTCCTGATACTTACGCACAGCCTTGGGCTCAGTACAAAGTATTGAAAACCAAAATTGACGCATTGGTGAAATCTGCTCAGGATGTTAAAGATCTGTTGAAAAAACAATCTGAGTTTCACGATAAGGATCCTAAAACAGGAAAAGATATTGATGTAAGTGAAAACTTTGCTGCATTGAACAACAACGAAGCTACTACTGAATATTTCTTTAAGGAAGGAGATGAAAATACTCCATCAAAGAATGCACTGGATCTGAAAGCTAAAATTGATGATGTAAGAAACTACATCAATGCTACTTTCGGAAGCAATGCCCAGTTACAGGATTTAGTTGCAAGAGCTAACAAGTCTCTTATTGCGGAGTATCCGAAAGGAACATCTCCCAATGAAAAGACCTGGTTCCAGAATAAGTTTTACCATCAGCCGCTAATCGCTGCAATATCTAATTTGGAAATTATCCAAAATGATGCCAGAAACGTTCAGTCTGATGCATTGGCACTATTACTTCAGGAAAAAGTAGATGCGAATATCAAATTCTCAAGCTATGAGCCTATCGTTTCAGGTCCGGTAGATATCCAGGCAGGAAAACAGGCTGAAGTAAAAGTAATGTTAGGAACTTATTCTAACAGTAACAAGATCAGCATCTCTGGAGTAAGCAGAGTAGAAAACGGTAAAGGTGTTATGCAAATTTCAGGTTCTGGAATTGGTGAACATAAATTAGGAGGTACGATTACATTAACAGATGCTTCAGGGAAACCTCAGTCTTTCCCTTGGACACATACTTATAATGTAATTGCAGGACCAAGAGAAGTAAAACTTGAAAAAGGATTATTGCTTTCTGCCGATAAAATGAACGTTATGTATAGAGGACTTGAGAACCCTGTTTCAGGATCAATCTTAGGTGCTGACAATTCTAAACTTTCATTATCTGCAGCAGGAGCTACTGTGAAGAGTACAGGTCAGGGTAAATGGAATGTTACTCCTACAACAGGAAATGTAGTGAAGTTAACATTATCAGGAACAGATCCATATGGTAAAACAGTTTCTCAGGTATTTGAATATAGAATTAAGAATATCCCTAGACCACAAGGTCAGATCAGAGGTAAAGCGGTAAACTTTATGCCGGTAGGTTCTATTCCTAACCAGATTGTTTCTGCTACTTTACCAGACTTTGACTTCCCTGTTTCATTCACTGTTAATAGCTTTATTATTAAGCTTCCAGGAAAAGCAGGTACTCTGATTCAAGGTAGCTCACTATCAGGAGCAGAAGGTATGCTTAGGAACCTTAGACCTGGTGATGTAGTCCAGATTTATGATATTCAGGCTACGGCTACAGGATTGGGTAACCAGAGACTTAAGGAAATTTCACCTGTAATTATTAATGTTCAATAAGGTTAATTTGTAAAATCATATTATGAAAAAATATATTAGCACCCTTTTAGTTTTAGTTTCGGGATTCGCTTTTTCCCAAACTATTCTGAATGCTGCTTCTCCTGAGGAATTCAGACAAATGAGAGCTGAATCAATGAGAAAAGCAGGGGATACTGTTATCAGCAATAAAGTAAAGCCTCTTGAATATGGTTTCGTTGATGACAAGGATATTTACAAAAGTATGTTTGTTTGGGAAATCATTGATATGAATGATAAGATCAACCAGCCGTTTTATTATGACAATCCGGATGGTCTTCTTTCCAGCTCTACAAGATCATTATATCAATTATTACTTGATGGAGCCCTTAAAGGTGACATCAAAGAAGTTTATGATGACGAAAACTTCGTTACCAGACTTTCACCGGAAGCCATTCAGAAAAGATTGGAAAGTGTAAGACTTGACGAAGAAGCTATCGATATCCTTAACTCTGGAAGAACACTTACAGAAGACGAGAAGAAAAGATTAACAGATATCATCAGAACAACTACTGATAAAGTAAAAGTTCTTAAAGTGATGGGTATGTGGTTTATCGATAAAAGAGATGGTCAGATGAAATACAGACCTCTTGGTATCGCAGCTATGGGTCCGGATCCGACATCTGTTGGAAGAATTGGTCCTGATGGTCAGCCTTTAGCTGGTGCTGATGAACTGATCGATTTGTTCTGGATTTACTATCCAAGTGCTCGTGATATTTTAGCAAACAACTATGTTTTCAATAGAAAAAATTCTTCTGCTGACTTATCTTTCGATGATGTCATCAATGCAAGAAGATTCTCTTCTATTATCTACAAATCTTCAAGCGGTTTAGGAGATGGTACTATTAAAGACTATATCCCTAGAAACGCTGAGGAGCAGCTGGAAGAAAGCGACAGAATCAAAGCACAGATTCTTGACATGGAAAATGATATGTGGAATTACTAAATTTCACTTGATATTTATAGAAAACCTGAGTATTTTTACTCAGGTTTTTTTATGATAAAATCGCCCTTTGTTTATTACCGAACAATATCCGATGACACAGGCGATTACATATGACCCTTAAACAAATGAAATTTCTCATATGAAGCAAGTAGATTATATTATTGTAGGAGACGGATATGCAGGGCTTTTTCTGGCCCATCAGCTAATTAAAAATGATAAATCTTTCGTCATTTTTACTGAAGGAAGAAAAAGTGCTTCCCAGGTCTCAGCAGGAATTATCAATCCTGTGGTCCTGAAGAAGTTTACCACATTCTGGAAAGCGCAGGAACAAATAGATTTTCTTAAAGACAGTCTTAAAGAAATAGAATCATATACAGGGGAAAACTATCTGATCAATGCTCCTATTCACAGAATTTTTCATGATGAGAATGAACAGAATTTATGGCTGAAAAAATCAGCAAATGAAGAATTGTCGAATTTTCTTGATCAGAATTTTGATCGTTTAGAGGTAGTAAAAAACGACTTTCTTACCGGAAAGGTGAATCAATCTGCTAGATTGAATGTTAATGGATTTTTTAGCGGTTTATTCGAATATTTTGAAAAAAATGATCAATTAACAAAGGAAAAATTCGATTATTCAAAATTAAATCCATCTGAATCCACTTATAAAGATTATACCTTCAAAAATATTATTTTCTGTGAAGGAATGGGGGTGAAAGATAATCCCTATTTTTCGGATATCGCCGTGAATCCCAACAAAGGCCACCACATCAGGGTGAAACTTTCCCAGCCAATTCCTGAAAACATAACCATTAAGAAAAAACATTTTTTATTTCCAACCGGAAACGGACTGTATTTTTATGGTGGAACTTATGACAGAGAGCAGCTTCACCATCACATTGATGAATCAGCAGTTGACCAATTGGTGAAGGGACTTTCAGAATTTTATCCTTATGATTTTGAAGTGGAAGAAGTACATTTTGGCTTCCGCCCCACAGTAAAAGATAGAAGACCCATCATTGGAAGACATGAAACATTCGGTAATCTTTATGTTTTTAATGGACTTGGTGCCCGTGGCATCCTCAACGGTTGTTATTTTGCAAGAGATTTATTCCGTTTTATTGAACAGGATATTCCATTGCATGAAGAAGTTTCATTGAAAAGATTTCAATAGTGTATCTTAGTATCAATTTCCAAACTGAAAATCTATGGATGAAAATATATTAGGTATCGTTGCCGGAGTTCTTACTTCCATTTCAATGATTCCACAGCTTGTCAAAGTAATCAGAGAAAAAAATGTGGAAGATATTTCCTTACTTATGCTCCTGGTCCTTATTTCAGGACTCTCTTTATGGGTGTGGTATGGCTTTGCAAAAGATGAACTTCCCATTATTTTGTCCAATGCATTTGCTGTTCTGGTCAATATCAGTCTTCTGATATGCTATATGATGTACAATAAAAAATAAAAAAATACGCATCATCATGATGAAGCGTATTTTTTTATGTAAGTGAAATTTAATTATTGAAGAACAAATTTAGCTAAAGGAGCCATTCTTGCTTTGTTTAAAGTAAGGGTATTTCCGTTTACAGAGTAATTATCTGCTGCCAGGATTGCTTTCGTAAATTGATTTTCAATATCAAGATCTTCACAAGCCATCATGGTAGACATTCCCTGATTGAACTTAATTCTCATTACCTCAGGTTTGATCTCAAATGTTCCTCCCAAGCCATTACATCCGGCATGTCCCTGATATCTCATTCCATCCATTTCAAGCTTGAAATAAGGATTGTTTTTAGGATTCTTCAGTTCAATCGGTTTCCCGTTAAGCTCTGTAAGTTTCCACGTTTTCCCTGTAATATCAGTTGTCGCTTTTTGAGCATTTTGTGTTTTACACGAAACAACTAAAAATGTTGCGATAACAAGTGCCGAAAAATAATAATATAAACTTTTCATAATGTTTATTTTTTTAATTAGAATTGCTAATCCCTATGCTAATACGATGCCATTTTTGCAGGACCAGACTCTTTTTTTGCCTGTTTAAGATGAAACAGAACCATATCTACATTCTTTTTCAGGAAAGTGATATTGCCTTTAATATCAGAATATTGATACTCTTCATTAGAGGCTGTATATTCAGGTAAGGCATCACTTTTTTTAAGGTCAAAAGTTTTACCGTTTAAATGTATTGTTGCTGTATTTTTGGTATTGTTGATGGTCACTTCTATTTTTTCTCCATAACTGTCAACATACACATTTTTTGAAATGTCATCTGTATTTTCTGGGGCAGCAGCGGTAATGGTTTCAGCTTCTTTTCCGGGATGCTTACACGCTGTTAGGGAAATAAGGGTCAATCCGAAAAGGATTGGTACTAATAAATTTTTCATAGTGATAAGTGATTTTAAAGTGTTTCATGAATGATGCTGTTAATGCTATATAAATTTACAAATATTTTTAGTAAATATGTGTTAATTTTTCATAAACTAACAGAATATTAAAATATTAGCTCATTTAACTCACAGTTTTTTGAAACAGAATGCACGAAACAGAAGGCAATAATTATTGTGGAAAATTTAGGATAAACCTTGTTAATTCAGGATTTTTAAAAGGACTTGTTTCGGGGAGGATAGTGTAGTTTTTCTTCATTTTTCATTTGTTGTGTAAATTTTTGGCAAAAATAATTCAAAAAGAAGAGAAGAACAATAAGTTAATGTTAATAATCTGAAATTATGATAAAGTTTAGGTTTGGATAAGTGGGTCAAAATAGAATACCGGGACACGTGAAAATGTTCAAAAAAGCAACAGCTTTAAAATTAAAATTTCCTTAAATCCAAAAAAGTGGCTTAATATTTGAAATTTTAAATGAGCACAGGTGAAAGATTAGAATTGCTTGAATTATGCTTAAATAAAGGAAATGTTAAATACTTTTCAGTGTTTTATTTTCAGGTATTTTAAAGGAGAGTTAAATTTTGTTAATCTACTATGATAGTATCATAATCTGGGTGTACATTTGCAACTTCAAAATGAGAAACTTTATAGTATACTTTTTAACCGGTCTTTTTCTGCTCTTTGTAGTGGAAAGCAGACTCAACGTTAAAACGCTTCGAAATGACTATTCCGGTCATGTTTCTCATCATATGCCCAAAAGAGCCAACCGCCTGAATCAGACTTTTGAAAAGCTCTCTATTCAGCAAATGGCAGACAATGTAGACAATTCCACTTTAGAACTTACCGAAAACGATTTCCAGCTGTCTGATGTATGGCAGGCTATTGTTGTTTTTGCCGGAGTTTTCAGTCTTGTTTATATTTTTGGATTGAAAAGTTGTAAGCGTTCAAAACCGGATATTCATGGTTTTGTTCTTGGCTTATCTACCAAAAGATTCATTCTTATCCGTTCCATTAGAATTTAAGAATTCCCCGTTTTATTGATTTTCTGCCTGATTGCGGGTAGAAATACTCTACGCTGTGTATGCCGGTAATCATCACACCGTACCCCTTTTATTACCGTTTTATTCTATCAAAACATTAACGATTTATATAAACTCTAGAATTATGATAAAGAGAGTTGTTTCGGGAATTGCACTGAGTGTCCTTCTGCTGGCAGTTGGCTGCAATAAGAAAAAAGAAGAAAAAGAAGAAGTTACCGTATATCCGGTGACATCCCCTGTGGTAATGGATACCGTAATCAATAAAGAATACGTAGCCCAGATTCAATCTGTAAAAAACATTGAAGTGAGAGCTCAGGAAAAAGGTTTCCTGGAAAAAATCTTTGTAGATGAAGGCCAGTACGTACAGGCCGGACAAACATTGTTCCGGATCATGCCTAAATTGTATCAGGCAGAATTATTAAAAGCAAAAGCAGAAGTGGAACAGGCTTCCATTGAGCTGAAAAACGCAAGTACATTAGCAGGAAACAATATCGTTTCTAAAAATGAAAGAGCAATGGCAAAAGCCAAGCTGGATGCTGCCAACGCAGATATGAAACTGGCGCAGATCCATCTTTCCTTTACTGATATCAAAGCACCGTTTTCCGGTATTATCAACAGAATTCCTCTGAAGTTGGGAAGTCTTGTAGATGAAGGTGATCTGCTTACCTCATTGTCAGACAATACAAGTATCTACACTTATTTCAATGTTTCCGAACCTGAATATCTGAGCTATCAGACTCATGCTGCAGATCGTGGCAGCAACCAGGTTTCTCTGATTACAGCCAATGGAGAAATGTATACTCAAAAAGGAGAAATTCAGACGATTGAAGGAGAATTTGATAATGAAACAGGAAATATTGCTTTCCGAGCGAAATTCCCTAATCCTGATAAACTTCTGAGAAACGGAGAAACCGGAAAAGTACAGATGTCAATGCCGGTTCATAATGCATTGATCATTCCACAGAAAGCAACCTATGAAATCCAGGATCAGAAATATGTATTCGTGATTGATAAAAATGGAGTAGCAAAATCCAGAAATATCAAAGTAGCTTATGAACTACAGGACTTGTATGTGGTAGCATCAGGAATTTCAAAAGGAGATCAGATTCTTTTGGAAGGAGTTCAGAAAGTAAAGGATGATCAGAAAGTGAAAACAAAATTCCAGGATCCTAAGAAAGTTCTTCAATCATTGAAACTAAAAGCAGAGTAGTGGTCTCTAAAACGAAACAGTATGTTTAAGAAATTCATTCGCAGACCAGTTCTGTCCATAGTAATCTCATTGATTATTGTATTTATGGGAATATTGTCATTGGTAAAACTTCCGGTGACACAGTTCCCATCCATCTCTCCGCCTAAAGTAAATATTACCGCAGAATATCCCGGAGCCAACAACGAATTGTTGATTAAATCCGTAGTAATCCCCTTAGAAAGAGGATTAAATGGAGTTCCCGGTATGAAATATATGACCTCAGATGCCGGAAATGACGGGGAAGCTTCCATTCAGATTGTATTTGATCTGGGAACGGATCCCAATGTAGCTGCAGTAAACGTGCAGAACCGTGTATCTTCAGTGGTCAATAAACTTCCGCCTCTGGTAGTACGTGAAGGAGTAAAAATCACTCGTGAGGAACCCAACATGTTGATGTATATTAACCTGTACAGTGATGATCCTAAAGCTGACCAGAAATTCCTTTTCAACTATGCAGATATCAATGTAATGTCCGAATTGAGAAGGGTAAGCGGTGTTGGTTTTGCCGATATCCTGGGAACCCGTGAATATGCCATGCGTATCTGGCTTAAACCGGATAGATTAACCGCCTATAACATCTCGGCAGATGAAGTAATGGAATCTCTGAATGAGCAGAGTTTGGAAGCTTCTCCCGGAAAAACAGGGGAAAGTTCCGGAAAACGTTCACAGTCTTTCGAATATGTATTAAAATATCCCGGACGTTTTAATAACGAAAAAGATTATGGAAACATTATTTTAAAAGCCAAACCGAACGGAGAATCTGTAAGGCTGAAAGATGTTGCCGATATTGAGTTTGGAAGTTCCATGTATGATATTTATTCTACACTGAACGGAAAACCTTCCGCAGCGATCACCGTAAAACAATCCTACGGATCCAATGCAAGTGACGTTATCAAAAATGTGAAAGCATTGATGAAAGATCTTGAAAAAAATAACTTCCCTAAGGGAATGCATTACGACATCAGTTATGACGTTTCAAGATTCCTGGATGCCTCCATGGAAAAAGTTATCCATACGTTGTTTGAGGCCTTCATTCTGGTTGCTATCGTAGTATTCCTGTTCCTTGGAGACTGGCGCTCAACATTGATTCCGGCATTAGCTGTTCCGGTTTCATTGGTGGGAACATTTGCTGTCATGTCTGCTTTCGGAATTACCCTGAATATGATTTCCCTCTTTGCCCTGGTAATGGCCATCGGGGTTGTGGTAGATGATGCGATTGTAGTTATTGAAGCTGTTCACGCCAAGATGGAAGAAAAACATCTTTCCCCATTGAAGGCTACCGAAGAAGCAATGCATGAGATCAGTGGAGCAATTATCGCAATTACACTTGTAATGGCATCGGTATTCATTCCGATTGCATTTATGTCCGGACCGGTTGGGGTATTCTACCGCCAGTTCTCTATTACAATGGCTTCATCCATTATTTTATCAGGGGTAGTGGCACTTACTTTGACACCGGCTTTATGTGCTTTGATTTTAAGAAATAATCATGGAAAAGCGAAGAAGAAAACACCGATTACTATTTTCCTTGATAAATTCAATAACCTGTTTACAAAAGGAGCCGGAAGATATGAGAAGCTACTGAATAAAACAGTGACAAAAAAGACAATAACATTACCATTGTTATTGGCATTTTGTGCCTGCACATTCTTCCTGAGCAATTCTTTACCTTCAGGATTTATTCCGGCCGAGGATCAGGGGATGATCTATGCCATTATTCAGACGCCTCCGGGATCTACATTGGAAAGAACCAATCAGATTGCCAGAGAACTTTTGAGAGAATCTGAAGATATTGACGGCGTACAATCCGTTTCTTCTCTTGCAGGATATGAGATTTTGACTGAAGGTACCGGATCCAATTCAGGAACCTGTCTGATCAACCTTAAAAGCTGGGAAGAGCGTAAAGAATCAGCTGCAGAAATCATTGAAAAACTTGAGGAAAAAGCCAAAAATATTCCGGGAGCCAATATTGAATTCTTCCAACCGCCTTCCGTTCCTGGATATGGAGCTGCAGGAGGTTTTGAGCTTCGTCTGCTGGATAAAGCAGGAAGTGGAGATTATCATAAAATGGAACAGGTAAGTAATGACTTTGTGAAGGAGCTTAAAAAACGCCCGGAACTTGGTTCGGCATTTACATTCTATTCTGCGAGTTTCCCGCAATATATGCTTAGGATAGACAATGATCTCGCAGAGCAAAAAGGAGTAACCATTGAAAAAGCAATGGATAATCTATCTACATTGATCGGTTCCAACTATGAAACGAGTTTCATCCGCTTTGACAGACCGTATAAGGTAATTGTTCAGGCTGGCCCTCAATATCGTGCACTTCCAACTGACCTGTTGAAGCTGTATGTTAAAAATGATAAAGACCAGATGGTTCCTTACTCAGATTTTATGAGGCTTGAAAAAGTATACGGACTATCGGAAATTACAAGACACAATATGTACAACTCTGCAGAAGTAAGTGGAACGCCTGCTCCCGGATACAGTAGTGGGCAGGCGATCAAAGCGATTCAGGAAGTTGCAGATAAAACACTTCCAAGAGGTTTTGGTATCGACTGGGCGGGTATCTCTAAAGACGAAGTAAGCCGTGGTAATGAAGCTATATTTATCTTCCTGGTTTGTTTAGGATTTGTCTACCTGATTCTTTCTGCACAGTATGAAAGTTTCATCCTTCCGCTTCCGGTTATTTTATCTCTGCCTACAGGTATTTTTGGAGCCTTTTTATGCTTAAAACTCTTAGGATTGGAGAATAACATTTACGCACAGGTAGCGATGGTTATGCTGATCGGACTATTAGGTAAAAATGCGGTGTTGATCGTTGAATTTGCCGTGCAGAAGAAAGCCGAAGAAGGAATCCCTGTGGCAAAAGCAGCTATTGAAGGTGCTGCCATCCGTTTCCGTCCGATTTTGATGACCTCATTTGCCTTCATTGCCGGATTAATTCCATTGGTGATTGCAACGGGGCCGGGAGCAATAGGTAACAGAACCATTGGTACAGCGGCAGCAGGAGGAATGCTAATCGGAACCATTTTCGGATTGATGATTATCCCCGGATTGTATTATATCTTCGGAACCATTGCTGATAAGTCACGATTGGCGAGATATGAAGAAGAGAATCCTTTAACAGAACAAACTGAACCTTATGAACATGATGGAAAATTCGAAGACTAAAAATATAATCACAGCCATTGCCTTATCACTTGTACTCGCAAGTTGTAAGGCACCGATGGCGACTGTTATAAAAGATGAGGTAAAAGAAAATATTCCTCAGAACTTTAATCAGGAAGAGCAGCAGGATGGCAACAATAACAGCGGAACCACACCCTGGAGACAGTTCTTTACGGATCCAAACCTGGTAACTCTTATAGAAACAGCTTTAAAAAATAATCAGGAGCTGCTGATCACACTTCAGGAGATTGAAATTGCTAAAAGTGGTGTGTTAGCTAAAAAAGGAAGATTGACTCCAACCGTTTCTGCAGGAGTAGGAGCAGGACTGAAAAAATCCGGACGCTATACCAGTGAAGGGGCAGGTGATGCTACCACAGAAATTGAACCGGGAAAGGAAATGCCGGATCCACTTGGAAATTTTGAAGCAGGATTAAATGCCAGCTGGGAGATTGATATCTGGAAAAAGCTCAGAACGGAAAAAGAATCTGCCGTAGCCCATTATCTTTCTACAGTAGAAGGGAAAAACTTTGTTTTATCTAATCTTATTGAAGAAGTTGCAGATAATTATTATGAATTGCTGGCACTTGATAATCAATTGGACATTATACAACAGTATATTAAACTTCAGCAAAAAGCGCTGGAAATTTCCAAAATTCAGAAAGAAGCTGCTGCTGCAACGGAGCTTGCAGTGAAGAAATTTGAAGCAGAACTGGCGAAATCCAAAGCTGCAGAATATACCATCCGTCAGCAGATTACTGAAAAAGAAAATGAAATCAATGCTTTGCTGGGAAGATATCCACAACCGATCGTGAGAACAAAGGAAAACTTTATGTCTACCATTCCTCCGACAGTCTATACCGGAATTCCATCTCAGTTATTAGCCAACCGTCCTGATATCAAACACGCCGAGCTGGAATTGAAAGCTTCAAAACTGGATGTAGAAGCAGCAAGAAAAGAATTTTATCCTTCTCTGGAAATTTCGGCAACATTAGGCCTGGAGGCTTTCAAACCTTCATACCTTGTTAAAATGCCGGAATCAATAGCTTACAATCTTGTGGGTGAATTAGCAGGACCATTAATTAACAAAAGTGCGATAAAGGCTAATTTTCAGACAGCAGATGCCAAACAGGTTCAGGCGTTGTACGAATACGATAAAACTATTCTGAATGCTTATCTGGATGTTGCCAATCTGATGTCAAAGGTTAAAAACATAGATCAGTATTATCAACTGAAATCTCAGGAAACGAAAGCCCTGGATCAGTCTATAGATATTGCCAATCAGCTATTTCGAAATTCAAGAGCAGATTATCTTGAGGTTCTTTTAAACCAAAGAGATGCTTTGGATGCTAAAATGGAACTTATTGAGGCAAAACAGAAACAGCTCAGCACAGTAGTTGACATCTATAAAAGTTTAGGTGGAGGCTGGAAATAAAATATCATAATTCTATCAATAAACAGTTAATGTTTTTTGGAAGGGTCAATTCTTTTGAGTTGGCCCTTTTTTTAAGAGGACAGGTTTTGTCGTTGCGGCCGCGCCAGTTGGAGGATCGTGTTAAATGAAAACAGGTCATCTCAGAACGTTTTAATTTCCTAACTTTGTAGTTCTCAATAACAATCAAAACAAAACTATGTCAATCACCAACGAAGATCAGATGCTGGGAATGCAAAAAGTAAGTGAGGCTGTTGCCTATACACTGAAGAAAATGATGGATTACGCTGAACCCGGCATGACCACCAAAGATCTGGACGAATATGGAGCCCAAATACTGAAAGGTTTCGGAGCAAAATCAGCACCTTACCTGACGTATGGATTTCCAGGCTGGACGTGTATCAGCGTGGATAACGAATTCTGCCATGGGATTCCAACAGATCAAAGGATTTTGAAAGAAGGCGATCTGATCAATATTGATGTTTCAGCAGAACTGGACGGATTTTGGGCGGATAACGGAGGTTCCTTTGTGATTGGAAAAGATATTCACGGACATCAGAAACTGGTAGAGGCATCCAAAGATATCCTGAGAAAAGCTATCGACAATATAAAAGGCGGTGTCAAAATAGCAGACATAGGACATTTAATGGAAACAGAAGCGAAGAAAAGAGGTCTTAAAGTTATTAAGAATCTTGCAGGCCATGGAGTAGGGAGAAGCTTACACGAACAGCCTGATGAACTGCTGAACTACAGAAACCGGTTTGATTCCAGACGTTTTAAGAAAAACTCTGTGGTGGCTATTGAAACATTTATCTCCACCGATTCCAATATAGCTGTAGAATTAAAAGACGGATGGACTATGGTAGGGAATAAAGGCGGTTACATGGCCCAGCATGAGCATACCATTGTAATCACCGATGGAAAACCTATCATTTTAACCGAAATGAACGAAATCCTGAATTAAAAGAACCGCAACGGTGCGAAAACGATCATAATCATTTTTAAGGCACAAGAATGTTATTGCAATTCCCTGCTGAAAATCTTTGATTTTCTTGTGCCTTAAATATAGATCAGTAGTAAAAACTTTGTGCCCTTGCGTTAAAAACAAACTAACAGCGTTACTGTAATCACCAAGCTTCATCCAATCAACTTTTTGATTGCAGCTTTGCTCCCTTATATTCAGTTTTAAGAATAGAAAACTTTGCGTTTACTATAAAAACGATCCGTCATCTTATACCCAAAAGAATCTGCTGTAAATATTCCATTGATGAAAAAGCCAGACTTTAAATTGTTGGGCATAAAATACTTTGTTATATTTATAGAATAAAATCACCTCACAAACTATTCGCTATGAAAAAAATTCTTTTAATCCTTTTGGGAATCATAGTCATTCTGGCTGCTGTAGTATTAATTAAAACCTATACTTATCCGTTTAAGAAAAATAATATCGGAGCAGGCGAGGGCTGGAAACCGGTAAAAAATGATTCTGCAGTCATGAGACTTTCAGGAGGAATAAAAGTGCCTACCGTTTCTACAGGGAGCTTGGGTGAATTTGATTACGCTCCGTTTGATCAGTTTAAAACCTATCTGAAAACATCCTACCCATTGGTCTATCTAAATACGGAAAATGTTGAGGTCAACCAATATGGACTGGTGTTCAGGCTTAAAGGAAGCAATCCTGCTCTGGAACCCATTTTATTTCTTTCCCATATGGATGTTGTTCCGCCGGGAGATGCCGATGTTAAAAATAACGAAGAAAATATATACCGTCCGGATGATAAACCATTACAGCCTGTTTCAAAAGTTGCCGAAGACTGGGATTTTGCTCCTTTTTCAGGAGCGGTAGCCAATGGAAGAATCTATGGAAGAGGGGCAATAGATATGAAAGGAATGTTATTCTCCCTAATGGAATCCATGAATTCGATGATTAAAAATAAGCAGGTTCCGCAACGTGATATTTATCTGGCATTCGGTTTTGATGAAGAGGTTGGAGGACAAAAAGGAGCTATTCAGATCGCAGATTATTTTAAGAAAAAAGGATTGAAATTCGATGCTGTTTATGACGAAGGAGGATTGATTATGCGAAAAGGAAATGTAGCCGGAATTGATACGGATGTGGCTGTTGTGGGATGTGCAGAAAAAGGTTTTCTTTCCGCAAAGATAAAAGTTAAAGGACTTGGCGGGCATTCATCAATGCCACCAATGGAAAGTGCTATCGGTAAAGCAGCTGTTATCATGCAGCGTCTGGAAGATGATCAGATGAAGCCTGTTATTACCCCTTTAATCAAAGAATTTTTTAATAATATTGGAGGTGAAATGCCTTTTGCCACAAGAATGGCACTGGCCAATCAATGGCTTTTAAAACCGGTACTGATTTCTCAGCTTACCAAAAACAATACAACGAATGCTTTGGTGAGAACCACAACAGCTTTAACGATGATGAAGGGAAGTGATGGTACCAATGTACTTTCTCCCGAAGTGGAATTTGTTGTTAATTTCAGATTACTTCCCGGAAATTCGGTGAAAGATGTAAAAGATCATATTGCTAAAGCGACTGAAGGCTTTGATGTAGAAGTAGAAGAAATTGATAATACAAGGGAAGCCTCCGCTATTTCCCCAACCAATACAAGAGCTTTTAAAATGATAGAAGCCGGAGTGAAAGAAATTCATCCCGGAGCCATTGTTACGCCTTATCTTACTATGGCTGGAACCGATGCTGGTAAATATGAAATTGTAAGCAAAAATGTCTACAGGTTCATGCCGATCAAGATCAACAGTGCCGAGCAGCAGAGTATTCACAGTACCAATGAATACCTTAGCATTGAAAACTATCTGAAGATGATTCACTATTTTGAGTACATCATGAAGAATTACGACAGGTAATGTAAATGGTGAATGGTCAATTCGCTGCGCTTGTGAATTTTATAAGTTCGTATATAATTAAACGCAGTTCGCAAAGTTTTTTATGATGTTTATTTTTTCCGATCGTAGAGACGTTTCACTCAGCAATGTACACACTAATGTCTTTGGCTCAACGGAGTGTCTTTGCGAACTGATAAATTCTGTATATTAATAAACCTTCCGAACTTTAGTGTTAATTATGATTGACCATTGACTTTGCGAAGCAAAAATTGACCATTGACAAAAATCTTTTTACAAAAAAATATATTACGTCAAGTTTTGTCGCATTACACATATAGCTTTGTCATATCAAAATTACAGAGCTATGGAATTGCCATTTTACTTAAACTTTAACGACTTTGAAAGTAATTATTACGATAACCTTGAAAAATGGTTTGAAGAATATCATAATACCAGCGAAACAGATTATCTGGAAGCGCTTGCTGAGCTTTACAGGCCCTATGTGTATTATAACTTTGCAGATGATATGCTAAAGCCGGATGCTTCCATTGAAGTGAAAGACTGCTTTTTTCCTTATCATGAAAAAATAGGAATCTCTTTCTGTATTGATTGTGAAAGTGAAACTTCTCCATCCAATGGAATGAATCAGGTATTTGAATTTAAAAATATTTCCATGATGGAGTATGCCCAGCATATTCTGGATAAGATCAATAAGTTTTGTTCAAAAAATGCTCATGCTCTTGATGGCAGCAAAAATATTCAGGATTATATTAATGACTATACTATTATTACCTCTATGGAGGGAGTAGGGTATTGTATCAGCTACAACCGCCATCAGAAAGCCATTCCTTTTTTAAAGGCGTACCTGCCATACTATGGTCAGACGGTTAATATGGCGCTATACAGGGATTTCCTTTTTTCTGTTGTTCAGATTGCAGAATTTATAGATCAGAAATTAAAAACTGTGCATGCTTTTAAACAGACTATTTATGCACGCTCAAGAGCGGAAGCCAAATTCAATGTGCAGTTGAGCCGTCAGTTTCTGACTTTGTGCAACTAAAATTGTACACCAAACATTCATACTTAATTATATTGCGGAAAACTTATGTTTTTCAACCCAAAATCCCGGTCAGTAATGAACGGGATTTTGTATTAATAGCTTATTTACCTGTTTTTTTTATACGGGATATTCCATACCAGATCGGCGGCCAGATAATGAACACCTCCATGATGAATACTTCTGCTGTCTCTGATCAGATCATCCATATAGCCTATATCTACGGTAAAAGGGGAATTGGGAATCGTAAACATATAATAAGCAGCAATACGCATTTCACGATATCCAAAGGAACTCCACTCCTTATCCGGCTCATTGAGATGACTTATCGAAAACAAAGCTTCTGCGCTCAAGGCCAGTTTCTGATTATTTTTGGGAGATACATTATAGGTTAATTGGCTTTTGATACGGGTCCTGAATTGAAAATCTTCCTCTACTTGATGAAAGTCTGCATCAAAAAACTTCCTGAATTCCTGCCGTACGGTATTTTTAAGTTTCCATTTCCTGCCAAGATCAAAAGTGTAGGTGTATCTTCCGTAAAGTCTGAATTCCTGTTCTGTATTTTCCTTATCATAAGGAGCCGTGCTTTCATACTGTGGCTGACGACGGTAACTTAATGCATAGCTATACTGCTGGTGAGGAGCAAATGAATGATAGACTTCATGATTTAACACAATGATAGCCTGCTTCGAAAACAGATTATGGTGATCCGGACTGCTTTTTCTTCCGATGGCAACATAGCTCAAAGCCTGCTTTTTTCCCAGAGAATCAAGTTGTCGCTTCACTCCGAAGGCTCCCCAGAATGCATTGTTGGCGTCTCCCAGTCCAGGCGGGCTGATCTGTGCTTTGATAGATGTTCCTATACATCCCAATAAAAATAATCCTGCAAAAAATTTCTTCATGCTCAATAGGGGGAATATTTGTTTTACTGTTAATTTTAAATAACTGCGAAACCATGAGACGGATAAGAATGCTGTTGATACGCAGAGAGAATACTTTATAATACCAAAATTAGGGGCTTTGTTCATAGAATGTTTATTCAAAATCTTTTAATACTGTTTAAAAACAAGACAAAGTAAAGGCCTGATTTAGGATAGAATTAGGAATAGGATTCTAATGGAAAAACTGAATGTTGTAATAATATTTTAATTGTGGATAAAATGTGAGTAACTTGTTAGTAGTTTGTGGAAAAGCACTATGTATTTATTGGTTTACTGTGTAATTATTTTATTTTGTATGGTATATAAAGTAAATTGCCACAATATAAATACTGTGGCAATTTGGTTTATGGACTGGTTTATTTACTATTAATTCTGTCTTACTCCGCACATAGCATCCCATGTTGTCCAGAAATGGGCATTAATAGCTCCGATAGGCGGATTGGTACTGTCAGCAACAATTCCTACCATAGAAGCACAGTTGGAATTACAGCCTATTTCATTATGACTTCCGGCCTGAGGTGGAATCTGGCGCCAGGTACCGGTAGATCCGCTTAATAATTCTACTCTGATTTCAAAGATTCCTGAAAGATTGGGAGTCTGAATCTGTTTGGTAGGATTTTCACTTGAGATGAAGTCGCTCCAGTCTCCTTGTGAAAAAGTTACACGCCATGTAGAAATCATTTTGGAGGTATCGTTTTGTGGGGAAAGATACACCCAGAATTGTGCTCCGTTTCCAAGTACTAACTGACCTGAAGAATTTGCATTTACACTTGTTGATGTCATTTTGGTTTGGTTTTTAGTTTGTTAGATTGTGTATCAAAGTAACGAAGAACAAGGCACTTGCAGTAGCGTATAAATGACCAATTATTAAACTGAGTATAAATACTTATAGGAACGAATGTAAAATAATCAAGAAATTTTGATCATAAAAAAGCCTGTACTATTTAATAGCACAGGCTTTACTTTCTTGCAGAAAGGAAGGGATTCGAACCCTCGATACAGTTACCCGTATACTACCTTTCCAGGGTAGCTCCTTCAACCACTCGGACACCTTTCTTTTTGAGATTGCAAAAATAGTGTATTTTCTGGAATATCCAAATTATTCTTACAAATTAATCTGTAATTTCTCCACAAAGACTTCTGGTGAAGTTATCGGCAAAGCTTCCGGAGTAGTTAGGGTTATCAATAAGGTGCATGGCTTTGGTAATCGCTGTTTCCGCTGTCATGTCTCTTCCGCTGATCGCTCCGATTCTGGCGAAAATATTACTGTTTTCATACTTTCCGAATGAGATGCCTCCTGAAATACACTGACTTACCACTACAATTTCAGTCCCGTTATCCCGGATTTCCTGAAGCGTTTCCTGCGTTTTTGCACTGCTGAAAATGGTTCCCGAACCAAAAACCTGAAGAATAAGAACCTTCATTTTAGGAATTTCTCTGAAGTGACTCAGATGCATTCCCGGAAAAATCCTCCAGAATAAAATATCTTCAGAAATATGTTCATCCACGTGAAATTCTACTGTCGGGTCACAACGGAAAAGGTTATCTTTAATAATATTCAGATGAACTCCGGATTGTCCCAAAATAGGGTAATTCGGGCTTGCGTAAGCATCAAAATATTCTGCGGAATATTTCAGCGTTCTGTTTCCTCTTAATAATTTGTACTCAAAATAAATGGCAACCTCCTGAATGACTGCTTCGTCATTTTCATAAAGGCTGGCATAATAAAGGCTGGTCAGAAGATTTTCCTTGGCGTCTGTTCTCAGATCACCAATAGGAAGCTGGGAGCCGGTCATGATGACAGGCTTTCTTAATCCTTTCAGCATGAAACTAAGCGCAGATGCCGTATAAGACATGGTATCCGTTCCGTGAAGAATCAGGAAGCCATCGTAGTCGTTATAATTTTTGTGAATGTAATTAGCGATCACTCTCCATTCTTCAGGTCCCATATCCGAAGAGTCCAGCGGTTTGGCGAAAGGATGAACAAAGACTTCGCACTCCATAAGCCTCATTTCAGGCATCTTTTCGAATATATTTCCAAAATCAAAGGCACGGAGACTTCCGGTTTCATAATCTTTTTCCATTCCGATGGTTCCACCGGTATAGATGAGCAGGACTTTTCGCTTCATGTACTAATTTTATTAAGAATTGGAGCCCGATTAGGGTTCATAGGTCAAAATTACGTTAATTTGCAAAGATTTGAAAATGAATGAAACGTTTATCATGAAATTTTATAAAAATAGGATGAGAAATGGAGAGGTTTCATAGGGCTATTGAAAAAAATAACGAAATGCAGATGAGTGATTTATCGCAAACTTTTGAATATTTAAAACAGTTTTTAACGGAAGAAAGACTGGCGAAAATTGAACATTTCTCGCAGGAAAGTTCAGACTTTGTACTTCCGGTTGTAGAAGATGTCTATCAGTTCAGAAATGCAGCCGCAATTGTACGCTCTGTGGAAGCCTGCGGCTTCCATAAAGTAGTGGCTTTACAGGAAGAATACAGCTTCGAACCCAATCTTCGCGTAACAAAAGGGGCAGATACGTGGGTTGAAGTAGAAAAGCTTCCCCGGAATATGGAGTCTTTTCAGAATATTAAGAACAGAGGATATAAAATAGTGGCTGTTTCATTGGAAAAAAATGCTAAAATGCTGCCTGAATATGAAGTGACAGAACCTATTGCTTTGGTTTTTGGAACTGAAATGGAAGGTGTTTCCCAGGAAATTTTGGATTTTGCCGACGAGACACTGGCTATTCCAATGTATGGATTTACGAGAAGTTTTAACGTTTCTGTCGCAGCTTCAATCTGTATGTATGAACTGAAGCAAAAACTGATAAAGTCTGATATTGATTATAAATTAAATGAGGAAAAGCTTCTGAGAATGAAAATCCTTTGGGCTGTCAATTCAATCAGAAGCGGACAGCAGATTTTTGAAAAATATCTGAGAGAAAATAATATTGACTGGAAATAGTTAACTGAAATAAAAACGAGAAGGTTTTGTGCCTTCTCGTTTATATCATATTGTAATAATTCCATGCGGTTACAAAAACTCCCGCTGTTTCAGTTCTCAGTCTTTGATTTCCGAAAGAAACCGCCCTTACTTTGTTTTCTGCCAGAAATGCAATCTCCTTTTCAGAAAAATCACCTTCAGGGCCTATTAAAAAAGTAAGCTGCTTCAGCTGAGGAATATTTTTAAGATCAATTCTTTCCAGATTCTGATGACAATGCGCTACAAAGGTATGCTCCGGATCAATATTTTTCAGAAAATCCGTCAGTTTTACAGCATCATTGATCACCGGAAAATGAAACCTCAGACTTTGTTTTGATGCTGCAACAGCCTGCTTTCTGATTTTATCGATGTTGATGTTTTTACGCTCCGTTTTTTCAGTGATAATAATGCTTATTTCTGAAATCCCCATTTCCACCGCTTTTTCCACAAAGAATTCAATTCTGTCAATATTTTTAGTGGGAGCAATCGCAATATGAAGTTGAGGATTGAATTCCTGCAGATTTTCTTTGATCTCAGAAACTTCAATCCCTGCTTTCTTGCCTTCTATAATCAGTTTTCCGGAAGCCAGTTTTCCCTTTCCATCCGTCACGTGAATCGTTTCACCATCTCTCATGCGAAGAACTTTTACGATATGCTGCTGTTCTTCGTCATGGATGGTGACATTTTGATCTGTTATTTCTCCGTAAAATAGTTTCATTTTCTTTTTTTTACAAGCCACGAAGTGGCGCTATAATTAGCAAAGACTGCAGGTCTTTGGTTAAAGTTGTTTATATGACCTTGAGCTCTGAAAGAGCGAAATATTAATCCCAAATATATCTTTCATCAAATTCTATTTCATAATTTTTAAGAAATATTAAAAATTCATCTTTAAAATTTTTAATCTTATGATGTTCTTTTTGGTTATCAATGTAGCGTGCTACGGTTTCTATTTCTTTTGGATTCACTGAAAAACTTCCATATCCGTTTTGCCAGTAAAAATGAGAGTATTTTTTATCTTTAGTTTTAATCCATTTTGAAGAATGAGATTTAAAACTTTCCAAAAGCTTTATGAGAGTTACTTTTTTTGATAAAAGACAAAGAATATGAACGTGATCTCTATAGCCTCCGATTTTAACGGGATTACATTCCATATTTTTGCAGATTCCTGCCAGATATGAAAATAATTCCTCCTGTATTGCTTCATCAATTATCGGTTCTCTGTTTTTAGTAGAGAAAATAATATGAACATAATTTTTAACAAGAGACTGTCCCATTTTTATCCCGCTACTTCGTAGCTCTTTATTATTAGGCTGATTTATTTTCAAAGGGCTAAGCCTCTTTGCTTTTTACGTCACCACTTCGTGGCTCCGCAATCTTACAAATCATACTTTGCTGTTGCAGAAGTTCTCAGATCGGTAAATTCTCCACGTTCAAACTTCAGTTTTGCCACCATAGCGATCATGGCTGCATTGTCTGTTGTATATTCAAATTTTGGAATATAAATACTCCATCCCAGTTTTTCTTTATTGTCTTCCATTGCTTTTCTAAGTGCAGAATTAGCAGATACACCTCCTGCAATAGCCACCTGATTTACATTGAGATCTTTGGCTGCTTTTTCAAGCTTATTCATCAGGATTTCAATGATGGATTTCTGTACAGAAGCACAAAGGTCATTAAGGTTTTCCTTGATGAATTCCGGGTTTTTTCTGACTTCTTTCTGAATGAAATACAACACGGAAGTTTTAATACCGCTGAAAGAATAATCGTAGTTTTCAAGCTTCGGTTTGTTGAATGTAAAAGCATCAGGGTTTCCTTCCTTAGCCAACCTGTCGATGATAGGGCCTGCGGGGTAATCGAGGTCAAAAATCTTTCCTATTTTATCAAAAGCTTCTCCTGCTGCATCATCAATAGTTTTGCCGATGATTTCCATATCAAAATAGTCTTTTACCAATACAATCATGGTATGTCCGCCACTTACGGTAAGACATAAGAAAGGAAAGGTAGGCGGCACAGGATTTGCATCCTCGATGAAATGGGCCAGAATGTGGGCTTGGAGGTGATTTACTTCAATCAATGGTACATTCAGGCTCATCGCCAAAGACTTAGCAAATGATGTTCCTACAAGAAGAGATCCTAAAAGTCCCGGTCCGCGAGTAAATCCTATAGCAGAGATAGCATTTTGTTGTATATTTGCTTTAGAAAAAGATTTTTCAACAACGGGGATAATATTTTGCTGATGGGCTCGTGAAGCCAATTCAGGGACAACGCCGCCATATTCTTTGTGGATGGCCTGGTTCGCGGCAATGTTTGAAAGAATAGAATTTCCCTTGATGATAGCTGCTGAGGTGTCGTCACAGGACGATTCAATACCTAAAATTATAGAGTCGCTCATAATAATGGCAAAGTTAGAGAATAATAACGAGAATGAGAATAAAAAATCAGTAGCTGAAAACCTAGGGGATCAGGTACAGAAAACTGTTGAAAATGTAGAGGGAAAAGTAAGGGAAACAGTGAAAGAAGCATCTGAGCTTGCTTCGGATGCGATACATCATCCTGTGGAAACAGCTGAAGAGTTTGGTAAACAGGCTGTAAAAGATGTTACCAGCTATACCTGGTGGGCAAAGCTTCTCTTGATTCTCTTTTGGCTGGGTATTTTCCTTGTAGGTGGAGTCCTTATTGCCATCAACCTTCCGGTAACGAAAAGATGGGCCGCTGATCAGGCGCTGAAGCTTGTTAATAATGATTTTAAATCTGATTTTTCTACAGAAAGTGTAGATGTAAATTACTTCGGTGATGTAACCATTAAAGGCTTAAAAGTAAAAGATTATAAAGGGTTTGATTTTATTACAGCCCGTGAGTTTCGTGCAGACTCAGACTGGATGTCTCTGGCGGTAAATGCTATCTCAGGAAACAGCAATTCTTTAAGTTTTAACTCTCTGGCTCTTGTGAATGCCGATGTAAAAGTGATTACTTATAAAGGGGATAGTATATCCAATTTTGTAAGGTTTGTAGAACTCTTTGATAATGGTAAGAAAAGAGATCCCAAGAAACCTCCTTTTCAGCTGAATTCCAGAATTCAGATCATTGATTCTAAGGTTTCCATCGTTAATGAAAATTCTCCCGGAGACCAGGGAAAATGGCTTACCGCAACAAAATTCAATTTAAAAGCACCGAACGTAAAAGTCAACGGACCGAATGTTTCGGCGTTGATTAATAATATGTCATTTGTAACTTCAAGGTGGGGGAAATTTCACTTTGTGGATACCTTTTCAACAGAACTGTCTTTAACGAAGCAGTTTTTGTCATTAAAAGACCTTACCCTGAATACAGATCATACCTTACTTCAGGGAGATATCAAATTTAATCTTCACGACGGATCCTGGGCAGATTTTGCAGACAAAGTACGCTGGGATATGAATATCAAACAGGGAAGCCAGCTAAGCGGATATGATATCAGTTATTTTGTAACCAACTGGGATAATATCAAACCTTTCAATCTCTCTGGGGTTATGACTGGTCCGTTGAACAAATTTCATCTTGAAAATTTTCTGATCAGAAACCCTGACGTCAATATTGCTACCAAAACGATGAAGGTTAATAATTTACTGAAAGGAAATTTTGCTATTGAAACAAAAGATCTTTCCACAGATTTTACGTACAAGGATTTAAAAGCCATGATGCCTTCATTCATCTCCAAAAAGATGAAGAACTTTGCAGATGATTTCGGAAAACTGAAATATAACGGAACCGCAAAAGTGAATCCGGATCAGATTTATGTGGATAATGGTAACTTAATGACAGGAATAGGGCAGGCGAAAATTTCCAAGCTTACCTTGACTGGCTACAGTACTGCTATGCCGAAATATTCCGGTTATCTTGATGTAAAAGATCTGAATACCTCAGTCATCACAAAGAATAAATCGGTAGGCTTAATTTCCGGTAAATTTGATCTTAACGGACAAAGCTTTGATGTCAATACCATGCTTCTGACCACGAAATCTCAGATTGCCAGTATTGAAATTATGGATAAAACGATCAATAATCTATATCTGGATGGTTTATTGGATCATAAAAAATATAACGGACTCATCACTGTTAATGATGAGCAGGCTAAAGCTACAGTCAAAGGATTGATCGATTTCAGTACTTCAAGGATTGCTATGGACGTTAATGCAGACGTCACTTACCTGAACATGAATTACTTTACCAACAAGCCCGGCACTCAGGTGGTAAGTGGTCAGGTTGAAGGGAAAATGGCCATGTCTTCTATCAACGATCTAACTTTAGATGTGAATGCCAATAACCTTCACTTTGCTTCAGCTACTCAAAAATATAATATTCCGAATGCCAGGTTAAAAACGTTTGTTGAAGCAGGAGGTCGTGTCATTGATGTAGATGCTCCGGGAGCTGCCACAGGTAAAATTTCAGGAAAATATAACCTTGCAGATCTTGCAGGAATGGTAGAAAATGGAGTAGGGAAAATATTAGTGGGACCGCCGCCAAGAAAATTATACCGTGGACAGAATTTTGCGTTGAAGTTTGATGTCCAGCAGGGCCTTGTTAATTATTTCTTACCCGAATTGAGACTGCCACAGGGGGCGCTTGTAGAAGGGGAATATGATGGGAATTCCAACAACCTGATCCTGAATCTTGATGCGGCATCTTTAAAATATATAATGACCAAGGAAGATGAGATTACAGATGCTGACCAGTCGCTGGCATCTTCAAATCCTGATTATAAAATTAATGACCGAAAAAATCTCAGCAGAGACAGTGCAATGGTGGATAGTGTTAAAGTGAGAATTAATACCGGAGACCTTAACCAGCAATTGTATGCTAAGATCAACAGGGTCATTTATAATAAAAATGTAATTAAAGATTTTGAGCTTAAAGGGAATAATGAAAATGGAAATACACTCCATTTAGCAACCGTGTTCAAGCATGGCAGTCCTGATGATGAAATTAATGAAAAGCTTAAAGAATATGCGATCAATGTGGATCAGTCTACGGATGCAGCTGGTGATTATGTATTCAGGTTTGAACCTACCGAGGTAAAATTCAATGAAGTTACCTGGGCTATAGATACCAGCCCTGAACTGAATCACTCTATTACCTACAGAAAGAAAACTGGAGATTTTGATATCAGGAATCTGAGGGTATATTCCGATAAAAGTGCTTTGTTTATTAAGGAAGCCCAGTTTAAGTCAGCAAAAGACTTTTATGTAGATGCAGACATCAACGATTTTGCGGTAGAAAAGCTGCTGGAAATGCAATCCGGAGGAAATACTATGGATATTAAAGGTCTTGCCAACGGAAGCGTTAAAATCAAAATGGATAAAAGTACACTTCAGCCACTGGTAGATCTTAATATTGATGATATTAAGATGAATGGCGATGATATGGGGGATATCTCTATCTCTGCCACTAATGGATTCTCGCTGAATGTGTATGATATCGATGTGAAAGTTCACTCTGCCGGCGTACTTGGAAACAACAGCCTTAACCTTACAGGAACAGTTAATAATAATACTTCTTCGCCGATTATTGATCTTACTGCGGAAATGCGTGATTTTGACCTGGCATTTACGCAGCAGTTTGTGCAGACTATTTTCGGAAACCTTCGCGGAAAGGCAACAGGAGATCTTAAAATCAATGGAAAGCTTAACAATCTTGATTATAGCGGAGATATTGCTTTAAAAGATTTTGGATTAAAACTATTGTTTACCGGGGTAGATTATTCATTTGATGATACTGTGATTCAGCTTTCCAAAGGACTTGCTATCCTCAATAATATTGAAGTACACGACGGAAGAACCAATTCCAAAGGGAATATCTCCGGAGCGATTCAGTTTGAAACCCTTTCTTCCATGGGGGTATCTCTCGTAATGAGAGCAGACAACCTGTTGATGCTGAATACTACGCAAAAAGATTTTGACCTGTTCTGGGGAAGAGTGTACGGACAAGGAGATCTGTACGTGGACGGACCAGTTTCAGGATTAAGTATAACTACTCCTAATATGAAGGCGCTTAACGGAAGTACCTTTACCTTTAATTCCAGCTCAACGTCCAATGTAGAAGAATTTAAAATGCTGAGGTTCCTGAAAGAAGGAAAAGATGGTCTGATTACGCTGGAAGAAAAGAAGAAAACAGGAGCCAATATGAATATTGACTTCAATCTGGCGGTAGATAAAGGAACCACCGTAAATGTACTGGTAGGAGACGATGTGGGAAATATTACGGTAAAAGGATCAGCTGATCCGTTGAGGTTCCATATGAACAGACAGGGGAATATTGCGATGAGCGGTACCTATAAAGTAGATAACGGAACATTTGTCTCTAAGGCCATTCTTAATAAAACATTCCAGATCGAAAGAAACAGCAGTATAAGGTGGGATGGTGATGCGATGAAACCAATGCTGGATATTAATGCCAACTACATCAGAATGGTTTCCAATGCGGGAGAATATCTTAGTATGGGGAAACTGCAGCCTATCAGTATTCTACTGCAGGCCCATATCACCCAGTCGTTGGTAGACCCTCAGATTGATCTTAATGTGACTGCAATGGACGTATCCAGCCAGGTAAGAGAAACCCTTGCAGCGAAAATGAGCCAGGAAGGAGAGAAGGTTCTCCAGTTCGGATCTGTATTGCTATTGAGTACCTTTAACGTATCCAATACAGGTGGATTCGATGTAAATGTAGGAAATGTAGCGGAATCCTCAGGATATAATATACTTCTGAAGCAGTTGGGATCTGTTCTTAATACGATGAGTAACGAATTTCAGATTGACCTTAATTATGTGAAAGGAGATCAGAACTCAAATTATGGAGACAGAGCCAATGCGGGAGTAAGTGTAGCCCTTTCCCCGAGAGTCAATATCAAGACCGGTTTAGGTATTCCTTTATCAAAAACGGATGGTGCACAAAACAATTACCTTTCCACGGAAGGATCTGTAGAATATGATCTGTCTAAAAAGAATGATGGCTCATTGGTGATACGTGCGTATTCCAAGCCTACAAACATCGGTATGGTGAGTACAAACGGTTCTGCTAATCAAGCTTATGGCGGAGGGGTAGTGTGGAGTAAAAGCTTCAATTCTTTGTTTAAAAAGAAGAAAAAAGACAAAAAAACTTCAGATGCAAAAGGTGAAATAAAAACAGATTCTATAAAATCGAATGGTAAATAACTGGAGCTTTAATACATTTGGAGTTCCGGAAGGTGTTGCGGGGG
>NZ_JAJFZH010000059.1:0-1033 GCF_020733145.1 Chryseobacterium sp. X308 | reverse complement strand
TATTCATTCTTACGGCTGATCATTCTTTGCTTTCACTACTATCGTTTATCCACCCATCTGTCACTCCGCAGGAGTCTCTGCAATCTATATGTCTTAATTATCATCAAACAATTTTACAGTATCAAATCGTCTGAATTAAAGGAATTATAAAGACCTCTAATAAAGGAGGCTGGATTCCTACGGAATGACACAGTGGGCGGTACAAGTGAAATAGAAAGACGCCAGCTGAATCATTGCACAATTGGAAAGGGATGTTTATGACACTGTTGAAGATCATTACCCCGGTTTAGCCTAAAATTATTCATTCTTACAGCTGTTCATTCTTTGCTTTCACTAGTATCGTTTATCCCAACTATTTGTCACTCCGCAGGAGTCTCAACAAAGTATTATCAAACAACTCAGCAGTATTACTTTTGCTTTTTTGAACTCTTATGACTCTAATAAAGGAGGCTGGATTCCTGCGGAATGACACAGAAAGAAGCGGCACAAATGAAAGAACTGGACGCGATTGGAAGCAATAGGTCAATTGGAAGGTTATGTTTATGGCACCATTGAAAGTGTGCAAATGGAATAATGATGGCATAATTGAAAAAGAAGTTGTGTGTATGCTGTACTATTTAAAGAATAATATCAGACACTGTTTTTAGGCACATAAACAACTTATCAAAAACAAAAAAATGGATTGTTCTGGTAAATATTTCAGAGTGGCTGAAATCTGCTTTATTTTAATCCAAAAGAAATAAAAAACCGCTTCTCTGCAGAAACGGTTCTTATTGATGACATTTTGAATTTTTATCTTACATATCACTGTTCGTATCCGGGCATTTGAAATCATCGCTGCAGGTTGCACAAACAATGGTTCCGTTGCAGTAATACATACAGAAATCTGTTTCCGGAAGATTAGTTCCACCTGAAATGTTCTTTAATTGGTTCTTTTGTAGTTTTTTTAGGTTTTTCATATAGTTTTAATTAAAAATTTGTTGTTAAAGTAAAAATAATTAAAATATTTTTAATTATGCAATGTGTGGTATAT
>NZ_JAJFZH010000058.1:0-1187 GCF_020733145.1 Chryseobacterium sp. X308 | reverse complement strand
GGCTTTAGATTCTGTGTTAACTTCCAAATATTTTTTATACATTTATATTTATAAAAGCGACCTTGAGTTAGCTTGCGTAGGGTGAACGTCTTTGATTTTTACCCTACTTTCTTCAAAATCTATCTGGTAAAAAGTTTTATTTTTAAATAAAATATACATCAGTTCCAAGAGTTTTCTTTGTACAGCAACCAATCCCTTCATTTTAATTCCTGTTTTTTCTGTAATTCTTTGAAACAAATCCTGATGGTTTTTATTCATTTTGACGGCTGTCATGGCAGGAAAATGTAATGTTTTTCGAATATTTTTATTTCCTTTCTTACTAATTCTTGGCTTACCTTTTATTGATGTTCCGGACTGTTTCTCGCGGATATCTAATCCTGCATAACTTACCAGTTGTTTTTTATTTCTGATTAGCTCAAAACCATTGGTTTCAGCTAAAACAGCAATTGCCGTTGATTTTCCAATACCCGGAATACTGCTCAACAGATTAACTCCCCTGGTAGCCTCAGGACTTTTCTTTACCTGTGCAAGCATATCCTCATTAATTTCTTTCTCCTGTTTTTTCAATAACGAAATACGCTCGGTCAGCCGTTTTATGGTTCTTGAATTCGGTAGAGCCTGAGTCTTTTCAGCATGCAGCTGATTCATACACCTTACCCTTTCCTGAATAACCTGGTTTTTCTCGCGGCTTAGCTGCTGAAGTTCTTTATACACAAGGTTTGCGGGTTGCCATAATTCTAGTTTTCTGCTTAAACCAAACTGTGTAATAGCTATGGAACAGCTTTTATCGGTAATGGTTTTGATATCCAGAGTCCTGATGAAATTACTGATCTTATTAGGCAGCACAATGACTGTTTTTTCTTCCTTTGCATAAAGAAAATGAGCAAATCTTTCATGATACACCCCCGTAGCCTCCATGACAAAAATAACCTCTATATTAAGTGTCTTTTTGCTGTACACCCATTTAAGAAGTGATTCAAAGCCTTTTTCGCTGTTGCTAAAAACTTTATAATCTTTGATTTCTGTACTTAGATCTTCCATTAATTTGCCAAAACTTGCCACCAGTTCATCTTTGGCTACATCTATTCCTACAACCTGTTTTAATGCACTCATATTTTTATTTTTAAATAAAAGCAAGTCTTCCTTCGTTTTGTCTCCTGATTATTATCCAAGATATCTTTTTCGAT
>NZ_JAJFZH010000057.1:0-1350 GCF_020733145.1 Chryseobacterium sp. X308 | reverse complement strand
TAATGGGTAATAAGCAATCAGTAATACATCGGTTATTCATCAACCATTCTTTATCAATCATCAACTATCATTGATCATCCATCATTTATCAATTATGATGGACAGCACACACTCCAATGGTCACTCCGCAGGAGTCTCAACAAAGTATTATCAAACAACTCAGCAGTATTACTTTGCTTTTTTGAACTCTTATGACTCTAATAAAGGAGGCTGGATTCCTGCGGAATGACACAGTAGAAAGAAGCTACACAAATGAAGGAGAAAGACGCCAGTTAAACCATAGCACAACTGGAAAGGGATGTTTACGACACTACTGAAAAGATCATTACCCCGGTTCAGTCTAAAATTATTCATTCTTACGGCTGATCATTCTTTGCTTTCACTACTATCATTTATCCCACCCATTTGTCACTCCGCAGGAGCCTCAACAAAGTATCATCAGATAACTCAGTATTACTTTTACTTTTTTGAACTTCTTATGACTCTAATAAAGGAGGCTGGATTCCTGCGGAATGACACAGTAGAAAGAAGCTACACAAATGAAAGAGCAATACTCCATTGGAACTAATAGATCAATTGGAAACGATGTTTACGACACTATTGAAAGATCATTACCCCGGTTCAGCCTTAATTTATTATTCTTACAGGTGATCTATTCTTTGCTTTCACTACTATCGGTTATCTTAACCAATATTGTTACTCTGTAGAGAGTCAAACGATTTATTTATCACAAAATAGATTTGAAATTGTCAAATCACTTAAGTGTTAAAATCTTTATACTTTCATCTTATTCTGATGTGTTTACATTCTATATTTTTATGATTATCAACAACCTATTTTTCTTAAATAGTTAAAGGGATTATTATATTATTTTTCCTAACTATTTGCCTTTACTTTCATGTCTTTGTATAGTTTGCTGGTTAGAATTAAATATATATCAAATTATTACTAAATGCAGGAAATTGAATTTCATGTTTTATACAAAAATACTTAAGTTATAAACAATAATGTGGATAAATTAAATTTTTACATAAGTGCTTGTTTATTAATAATATATGAATATAGTTTTCCACATTAAATGTTTTTATGTTCAATAAACTTGTTTTGCGTTGTAGGAAGTTCCTATCTTTGCCCCACTGAAAACGAGAGTAGAACAGTAGCGCAGAAGCACCTTTAGATAGGCAGAAACGATATTACTTCAAAAAAGAAGCAGGCGAAAAAAACTTTAAAACTTTTTGTAAAAAAAAGTTGCCGGTTTAAAAAGAGTTTGTATCTTTGCAGTCCCAATTAGAGGGAGCGCAGGAGTATAGAGATTGAGGTTTTAAGAAAGATTAAGGTTACTTAAAAAAC
>NZ_JAJFZH010000056.1:0-1359 GCF_020733145.1 Chryseobacterium sp. X308 | reverse complement strand
ATCAAAAAAAATAGTAATGATCTGCACAATAGTAACTTCCAGCTTCCTGCACCCCGCTTCCAGCCTATAACAAGGTTAATTATTGTTAAACATATAATCAGAGTGATCAGCATATTGGTCACTCTTTTTATTGTAAAGAAATACAATTCAATTTAATAATTCTGGTTCTTATCAACACATAAAAACACAATTTAAAAAAAGAAAGCTATTCCAGATGAAATATGAACAAATTCTTTTTAAGACACTCCTAATTTTAACAGTTTTAATGGCTGAATGCTATCCATCACAAACAGTTACCGTCCGAGGAATAGCCAGAGATTCTTTAAATAATCTTATAGCAATTAGCGTAAATGATACAATAAGAAAGTTTAGAGACAAAGCATTTGAAAATAAAGATTGGAAAGGGTATGATGCATTAGCTAATAATAAAAATCTTTTCACAATACCTGATTCTGTGGGGAATTATGTCATAACAGCAAAAGTTACAGATACACTGTATTTTTCTAAAGAGAAGCATGACACCCAAAAATATAAAGTTGCGGATATAATAAGGGATAATATTCAGGTCCTTTTAAAACGGACACCATGTATTCCTAATAAAGAATGTGATCAGAAAATCCCATCAAAGTTATATATTTTCGTGGGGAAAAAAATAAATGTTACTTCTGTAGACACATCGCAATATTGTGGTGACCTGATGGATAGCGAATATAAAGCTGAATATAAAATTGAACAGGAGTTTTCTGAACATTATCCCTCTTCAACAATTATTTTTACATCTTATGACCACAACAGTAAGTATGAATTTGATTTTAGAAACTATGATCATGTATTGATTTTTGTAGGGGAATACTGTGGTGATTTAATTCATTTGAAATATCAGTTTTTTCCTTTATACAAAACAGCTGAAGGAAGATGGGCAACCCCAGTGAAGCCTAAAGCAGAACAGATATACCAACTTGACCAATATACACCTTCTAAAATAGACTTTGATCAATCTGTCAATTTTGATTTGCCTTATAATTTAACTGAAGAGCAAATAGTTCAAGTAAGAACATATAAGTTTCCTGAAAAATATTATGATATTAAGGATCACAAAGCAATTCCTATAATGGGAAGATATGCAGAAGATTTAGTGAAAATCTGGAAGGAGATTTGTGAGAAAAATAAAGAATAGATTAACAAAAAGGAAAGGAAGATGGATGCTGGAAGATGGAAGTTATTGAAGAACGGAGTACAACTAGAAGTCTGATCGTGTAAATTCAGGTTTATTGGGTAAGTTCGGATATTTTAATCAAAAAAAATAGTAATGATCTGCACAATAGTAACTTCCAGCTTCCTGCACCCCGCTTCCAGCCT
>NZ_JAJFZH010000055.1:0-1487 GCF_020733145.1 Chryseobacterium sp. X308 | reverse complement strand
TAAAAGCACTTTCATCTACAGATGGCTGATGTGGGATATCAATTTTATCCAGATTTTTACTTTTGTGCTTTCTATAATAATACAGGAAAAGAAATATAAAAAGAAGACATGCGGCAATACTCAACGACAGGATGAAGAAAAGTTTTTTTGTTTCCTTTTTTCTATTGCTATTTTCCAATTCATTCTGTTTATCTACAGCATCATTCAATGTTTGATTTTGCTCACGGTTTACCTTTTCTATACCCACCAGCCAGTTGGAGTAGTAGCCAATACTGTCTTTCTGGCCGATGCTCTCATATAAAGCATTAAGCTCATCTCCTACTGCAATCTGATAGTTCTCACTTTTAAAGTAATTTTTCGCAATATTTTTCGCAATCCATAAATAGTATTGAGCCTGTTCAACATTCTTAATGACTCTGAAATATCTTCCGGCATACAGAGAAGTAATATATTTCAGACTGATATCATCGACTTTTTTTTCATTGTGAATGGCTTCTTCAATATAGATTCTGGCAGAATCTAATTTATTGAGATCTGTATATATTCCTCCGAGATAAGCTGAGGTTTTGTAACTGTTACTCAATCTGTTTTTATCAATCCGGTAATGGTTACCTTTATTTTCTCTGTATATTTTTGAAAATTTATACGCAATTTTACTATACTTTAATGAGAGCTTACTATCGGTTTCAATATATTTATCGGCATACTGCCTGTTGATCAGATAAATGAAATAAGCATTCCCCGTCTTCATTGCTTTATCATAGATTTCATCCAGCTCCTTAAAAGAAGCTACCCTTTCACCCAATTTCCGGTACAAAAAAGACTTTTGCAAATGAACATAAAAGATGACTTCAAAGTCGGTATCAGAATTCATGAGATTTTCATTTTCTACTTTATTGATATAATAAAAAGACTTCTTGGTGTCATTCATTTTATCATAGATATTGGCAATCTTAAGATATCCCAATGCAACACAATCATTGTACGAATCTTTTTTACAAACCGCAATAAGACTGTCTATCTTTTCTATTTCTTTGGGTCCCGCACCAGAAAAGTCGATATCAAAAAGGATATTCTTCATTTCCTGTTCTGTTTGCTGAGCATAGAAAAAGGAAGAGATCAGGAAAAACAAAAAAAATATTTTTTTTATCATAACTACAGTATAATTAAAAATACATCTCTATCACAACTCATAACTTGAAAATAATAACTCATCTTTATTTCAGCAATTTGGAAAACCATACATAGATATCCATATCACCGGGAATATTTAGTTTTTTCCTTAGATTATATTTTTTGGTCTGTACGGTTCTCACTGAAGTAAAAGTATATTCAGCAATTTCTTTGGTAGAAAAATTCGGATAGATGTAGGCACAGAATCTTATTTCCGATATTTTTAAAGGAGAAACTTTCAGCAGTTCTTCTGAAAAGTGCGGATAATACTCATTGAAACGGGTTAAAAATTCAGGATTATTTTCTTTGGCAAG
>NZ_JAJFZH010000054.1:0-1553 GCF_020733145.1 Chryseobacterium sp. X308 | reverse complement strand
AGCACATATGCGTATGTAGGCAACAACCCAATTTCAATGCGTGATCCTGACGGCAGATGGATGGATGATAATGGACATATCGACACTTCCGGAAACTCTAATCCTTTCAGAGATATGGCTCAGTCTCGAATGAGGATGAATGAATTTCTAGGGCGACATTCAGGAGAAGGCGGAGCTGGGGGCTATCTGGCTTTTGGACAGACTCAGGCATATACAGACTTAATGACTGCTTTTTTTAATAAAGGAGAAGTAGGTATTAGTAATCATGGGGGAGCTTTAAGATGGTGGACTAGTATGCCTGATAGCTACGATGAAGAAGGAAATCTTGTGAAAGGAGTTGGTGTGTTGGGTATTTTGATGTTTAAAAACTATTCTGTAGACAATATTGATTGGAATTATACCGGAAGTACATTTTGGAATGCTGCTAAACTAACGGCAAATATGGCTGATTTTGCATATAGCAGAATGGCTGATTACCATTTTTATGACGGACCATGGATGAAGAGGGGATGGAGAAATGCAAATGGAGTATGGAATGATGCAAGCGTTTTGGCAAGGCAGGCAAATGGGAGGTTTGTGAGAGGTGTTGCCGGAAAAAGAATTGCCGCCGCCAATGCAAAAGCTTTTGCTGGGTCTTTGGGTGGTATAGCTAAAAAAGCTAGTGTAATTGGTTATGCTATGGATGGGTATGAAATAATTAAAGATGGTAAAGTAACTGTTGGAGAAGCTGCTAAAATGAGTATTAATGTAATAGCAGGTTCAATTGGTCCTGTGGGATGGGCATGGATGGCAGCAGATATAGGAGTTGCTTTATTTAATAATGGAACAGGTTTAAATGATATAATTGCATCGGAAATTGATAGCGCAACAGGAGGTGCAGCGATAAATATAAATCCTTTTTAAAAAATGGAAAGAATAAAAAAAAAAATCAGATATATATATTGGTTAGGGGCTAATGTACAATATAGATATTTTGGAGAAAGGGGAGATAATGGCATCTACATAATAACAATGTTAATAATAACAGTTTTACTAAATATTTTTGCTTTTTTTAGAGTGTTATTTTATGGACATGTGAGTCTAGGTGATACAACAGTAATTGAAAAATTAGCAGTTGTAGTAATTGTCCTCTTAATTTATCATATAATTAGTAAATCTTTTATAGGTATTCCTATCAAAGATAATGAAGAATTTAAGCACGTTTCCAAAAATAAAAGAATTTTTCATACAGTACTTTTATATGTTTTTTGGGCTTTTTTATTTTATGTATTTCTAGTTATCATGAGTCCAACTTTTCATCCAAGGCAGCTAAAATTTTGGTAATATCCAAATGTGTTGATAATAAATTAGAGTATTGAAAACCAATACTCTAATTTTAAAATATAATGAGGAAGAGCTTTAGGAAATAGGCATGTAAAGCTACGGTTGGCGACAGTATATGCCGGAAACAGGCAAATGGTACGGCATAGATCAGCTGGCAGAAGCCTATACTTCTACAAGCACATATGCGTATGTAGGCAACAACCCAATTTCAATGCGTGATCCTGACGGCA
>NZ_JAJFZH010000053.1:0-2250 GCF_020733145.1 Chryseobacterium sp. X308 | reverse complement strand
ATACACGAAGAGGAATGTTGTGACTGCTGGCTAATACCATTAATAAATAAAAGACACAGATTAAAAAAGAAGTAAAACAAATAATTTGTAAAATATTTAATATGATTTTCATTTATACTTTTGTCTTGAAATCGAAGATTCGACGTAGTCAAACAAAAGTATGCAAAAGTTCAAGACGGGAATCATCCACTAAAAATTGGAATGTACTCCTAAAATTTCCAAACTCGCATGGATCACCCGGTTCTGCTTCGATTCTAAATACATCCCATGCTCAGACAGTGGAAATTTTTTAACGGATTACATTCAAATTTTCTTAATGCTCCTGATTCCTAAGTCGATTGATAGAGAGCACATAAAAAAAGCTATCCCATTTCTGAGACAGCCTTTTTTTACTATTTTTAATTAGTTAATCGATAATAAGTCCGCATGGTGACCCTACCGGAATACATTTTCTTTCCAATGAGCACCAGAAGTATCCTGCCAGACACATCGGGATACCACCCTGAACAGTTTTCAATTCTCTTTTTGAAAGTTTTCTTAAGTTTTTCATAGTAACATTTTTTTGATTTTTTTCCTACTCTATATGCTTTTCGGATTACGCTTTAATTTGGTAATACAATATACAGATTTTTGGAATACAAAAACATAACCTGTTCATTTTATATAATTTACAAAGACAATTATTTATTAACTTTTGATGATCATTATATATATATCAATAGAGCTTCTTAAGACAAAATAAATCAAAACCTCCGCTGTTGCGGAGGTTTCGTTATTTGTGGACACGAGCGAGACGCTCGCGCCCAATGTCATTAAGTTAAGCAATTATCACAACGTATCTTTTTGATTTTTAGAGACTATAGGTTTAGCCCTAGCTCTGTATTTCCCTATATTTCTTTTGATTGATCTTTGAGGTCTTATAGGAATTAAATGCGCTTTGAAAAGAGTTTTTAATTCCTCTATTGCCTTGTTCATATCAGAGTTGGAAAAAAGCAGACCTATAATTCTGTCTTTCAAAAAACCATAAGATAATGAAGTGTTTACTTTGTAACGATATTTTTTGGTATCTTTTTTCGCTTGTAATTCTTCATTAATCTCCTCTACAATAAGACTTTGAATATTGCTTACCAACAATGTAGCATAAAAGTCCTGCAATATACTTTGATTAGAATAACCCGAAAATTCTTCTATTTTAAGTTTATTTTTAAGCTCGTCATAGTACGTTTCTATTTTCCATCTTTCAAAGTAGAGATCTTTAAAGATTTCATTCTTGTATTGGATTTCATCCTCAAGAGAGGTTGCCAAAACTTCGATCTCTCCTCCCGGTAAAACAATCCTAAGTAATCTTACTATCAAGGAAGTGTCTTTGTCATAGGTTTTTCCTTGTAAATTTGTGTTTTTGCCAGGCTGCATGACCAGGACTTGTGAATCTTGACCGCCAGCTACAAAATCTCTCACAACCAGACTAAAATCCAACCGCATCCGCATTACAAAGTCTAATTGTTTTTTCTTGTGTTCATACATAAAATCGAAAGATGCAAAACCCCTGTCATAAATGATCAAATCTCCTTTCCTGCAGTATCCCAAAAGCTGTTTTGCCTGAATGCGTTCGTCAGTATCAACAGAAGACAAAACACCACCAATACCTATCTTATTCAGAACATCGTACAAAACACAAACTTTTCCCTGAATAATATAAGTCTCTGTTTGATTTTTCGTTCTACCATAGATTTTTTCCAATTCCCTTGTTCTGGGAAGAGTTAATCGGGAGCCGTCTACTGACAAAATTCGTTTTCCTGAAAATCTTGTTTTTACAGTACTATTGTCGGTGTAAAATTCTTCGGTCAGTTTTTCATTCAGATAGCTAAAGACCTCAGGTTTTATTTTTTTACGTGCTTGTACGAAAGCGCTCTTACTGAATGATTTCTGAGGAATTTCTTTTCTCTTAAAGAAGCTTAAAAAGTTAACAATCTCAAGGGATAAACTTTTGGTTAAAAAATTAATCATAAATAAAATGCTTACTGAAAAAGAAAGACTTCTGTTTCTACTAAAATCTTTCGCGTCAACTACAAATCTTTTCTTTGTAAAGCTATGATAAATTTCGAATTGAAGAGAAGAGAGAATGGCATTAGTATTTTTTCTTCTCGGTTTAACTGATTGATTCACTGTTAAATATACGAAAAATAAATCTTAAAAACAAGCATAAATAACTGTAATTCAAAATGTTAAACCGTTAACTTAATGACATTG
>NZ_JAJFZH010000052.1:0-3516 GCF_020733145.1 Chryseobacterium sp. X308 | reverse complement strand
AATGCTGCAGGACAGGTTATCGCAGACGGTATCCTACTCAACAACCAGATCAATGTAAGCAGATTGATTAACGGTGTTTATGTAATTGACATCGATGACAACGGTAATACTACCCAAAAGAAATTTATCAAAGAATAAGTTATTTAAATTTCAAATAGAATAAGCCTCCGGAAATGGGGGCTTATTTTTTTGTGAAATTATTTCCCCTAAGGAGTGAATGTTTAAAATTTAATATAAATGTTTGATAATTGTTTATATTTTAAATTTTAATGTTTTTTTATTATTTATTTTTCAATAAAATTGATTTTCCGATTGTTTTTTGATAAAAAACAGTTTAGTTTTGTGAGATTAATATAAAATTTAAACAAATTATGAAAAGAATTTTTACTTCTTTCTTTTTCTTTTGTTTGTTTGCAATCGTTCAATCTCAATGGACAACTGCATCAGGTGAGAAAAGACTTAAAAACAGCTCATCAGCACAGGACTATTATTCTTTAGATATCGCATTGTTAAAATCTCAATTAACAAAAGCACAGGAGACGGGAAAAAATGCAAAACCTATCGTTATATTTTTACCTACATTAAATGGAAGGTTGGAAAAGTTTTCTGTTTATAGTTTTCCGGTTGTAGTGAAGGAATTAGCAGATCGCTATCAGCTAGGTTCTTATGTTGGGGTAGGGGTAGATGATCCCTCAAAATATGTGAGATTCAGTCTTGCTCCCAATGATTTTCAGTCTATGATCATTAAAGAGGGCGGCTATGAATTTATTGAGCCCGCAAATGCTGCTAAAACCATTTACAGTGTTCATCCAAAGACAAAAGGAAATAAAAATGGTTTTACATGTTCAACTGAAGAAACAAAAGCAGATCAGCATGAAATAGAAACACTTTATCAGAAAGGATCATCTTTTACTAATCAACCTGGTGATTTTGCAAGATCCTCAGATAAAAAATACAGAACCATGAGGCTGGCAATGTCAGTTACAGGTGAATATACGCAGTTTCATGGCGGAACAGTTGCAGGTGCTTTAACTGCAATTAACGCAACTTTAACCCGTGTAAATGGAGTTTTTGAAAAAGATTTTGCACTTCATCTTAATCTGCAAAATTACCCAAATGTAATTTATACCAACCCTGCTACAGATCCCTATGCAACCGTTGTTCCGGGTGCAGGTGTCCCGAGTTCATGGAATACGGAACTACAACAAACTTTAACAGCTAATGTAGGAAATGCAAATTATGATATAGGACATTTGTTTGGTGCCTCAGGAGGTGGTGGAAATGCCGGTTGTATAGGTTGTGTTTGTGTTGATCCTACTACTGCTGTTCCTAATGGGAAGGGGGCAGGAATTACTTCACCTTCCAATGGTGTTCCACAAGGTGATACTTTTGATATTGATTTTGTAGCTCATGAAATGGGGCATCAATTAGGAGGAAATCATACGTTCTCCTATCAAAATCAAGGAGCGCCGGTGCAAATGGAACCGGGTTCAGGGACAACAATTATGGCGTATGCCGGTGTTGCCAATGCCAATCAGGCACCTCCAGCCGGGACTACATTTGATATACAGCAGAATAGTGATGCGTATTTTTTTAAAGGGACCATTGATCAGGTTCAGGCTAATCTGTCCGCTAAAACATGTGATGTTGAGGTATCCGCAACAAATAATCCTCCGGTTATAACACCTTTGCCTACTTACAACATCCCTAAAGGTACAGCTTTTGTTTTGACAGCATCTGCCACAGATCCTGAAAATGACCCGTTGAGCTATGCATGGGAAGAAGTGGACCTTATGACAGTATCTATTAATAGTGGTAACCTGGGAAATACGGATGAAGGAGCTTCATTTAGGTCTTTGATGCCGTCCACAAGCCCCACCCGTTATTTTCCAAGGCTGTCTTCAGTATTGGCAGGTGCTCTCAATAACTCTAATAATCTTTGGGAAGCTGTATCTACTGTGCCAAGAACTACAAAATTTGCTGTAACGGTAAGAGACAATAGCCCGCTTGCTAGCCAGCAGCAGACTCAGAGCGCAACACAGACTATTATTGTAGGAAACGATGGCCCATTTAAAGTAAATGCTACCACGATTTATAATAACGGTCCTACCAATGTAACCTGGGATATAGCGAATACCAATACAGCTCCTTATAACACAGCAAATGTAAAAATAGATTTTACTACTGATAATGGATTAACATGGAATGTTGTTGCAGCTTCAACACCTAATGATGGAAGCCAATCTCTGGATTTCAGCTCTTTCCCTTTAACAGTAGGTGGAACAGCCAAAATTAGAGTGAGTGCGATCAATAATGTATTTTATGCAATAGGAACAGCAGTCATTGATACATTACCAATTTGTACTACTAATCCTCCGGGAGGAGTGACGGTGTCTGCCATAACACAGACTGCTGCAACAATAACCTGGAATGCTTCATTCAATGCGACTTATATTTTTCAGTATCGCGTAGCAGGAACTGCCAGCTGGACTACCTATACCCCTGCACCCATCACAAATACATTGACCCTTACAGGCTTAACAGCAGGAACATATTATGAAGTTCGTATAGCGAATGTATGTTTAGGAGTTACAGGCAGTTTTTCTCCGGCCACAGTTTTTATGACTCCATATTGTACAGCTTCTTCCAGTAGTACAAGTCTGGGATATATTTCAAATGTAAAGGTGACTCCGGTGAACTCTTATACCATGAGTAATGATTCGGGAGCTAATAATTACACAGATTATTCGATTGATGCAGCAAAATTAATTACTTTGATAAGAGGAACAAATAATAATAACATTTCTGTTTCAAAATCCTGGCCTGCGGCTTTGAGCAGTAAAGCAGTAAGTGTATGGATCGATTTTAATAAAAACGGAACTTTTGAAACGACTGAAAGAATCCTGAACGAAGCTAATAATACAACGACTCCCGTAGCCAATACATTTACAGTTCCTGCGACCGCTTATTCAGGTCCGCTTACAACACGTATGAGGGTAGTATTGAGAGATTTAAGTTCACCTGGTGCCTGTGGAACTTTCACTAATGGGGAAGTAGAAGATTACGCGGTGAAATTGATTGATATGCAGCCATGTACCAATACCGCACCGTCCAATATCACTATTACAGATCTTACGCCTACATCAGTCAATATTTCATGGGTTGCTACTACAGGAGCTACTTATAATATCAGATGGAGAGTTGCTCCGGGTGGAGTGTGGCAAACCGCTACAGTCCCTGCAGGTCAGAACTTCTATGGAATTACCGGTCTTACAGAACAGACTAATTATAATGTTCAGGTTTCTACCACTTGTAACGGTTCTACAGGATCTTACTCGTCAATAGTAACATTCACAACACCTCCATTAACTTACTGTCAAATGACAGGAACCGGTACAAATGACCATATTTCGAATGTAACAGTTACCTCTTCGAACCTTGGAGTTCCGCCAATGAATAATACTTCGGTACAGACCAATTATACCAGCTATACTACACCGGAGACTCTTATTACTT
>NZ_JAJFZH010000050.1:0-1398 GCF_020733145.1 Chryseobacterium sp. X308 | reverse complement strand
ATGCTTTAAGTAAGTATGATGTACTTGCGTACTGATTTTGTTTAACGTCTAAGGACGCTCTAAAATGAGATGTTCCAGCCGCACCTTCCGGTACGGCTACCTTGTTACGACTTAGCCCTAGTTACCTGTTTTACCCTAGGCAGCTCCTGTTACGGTCACCGACTTCAGGTACCCCAGACTTCCATGGCTTGACGGGCGGTGTGTACAAGGCCCGGGAACGTATTCACCGCGCCATGGCTGATGCGCGATTACTAGCGATTCCAGCTTCATAGAGTCGAGTTGCAGACTCCAATCCGAACTGAGACCGGCTTTCGAGATTTGCATCACTTCGCAGTGTAGCTGCCCTCTGTACCGGCCATTGTATTACGTGTGTGGCCCAAGGCGTAAGGGCCGTGATGATTTGACGTCATCCCCACCTTCCTCTCTACTTGCGTAGGCAGTCTCACTAGAGTCCCCAACTTAATGATGGCAACTAGTGACAGGGGTTGCGCTCGTTGCAGGACTTAACCTAACACCTCACGGCACGAGCTGACGACAACCATGCAGCACCTTGAAAAATGTCCGAAGAAAAGTCTATTTCTAAACCTGTCATTTCCCATTTAAGCCTTGGTAAGGTTCCTCGCGTATCATCGAATTAAACCACATAATCCACCGCTTGTGCGGGCCCCCGTCAATTCCTTTGAGTTTCAAACTTGCGTTCGTACTCCCCAGGTGGCTAACTTATCACTTTCGCTTAGTCTCTGAAGCTTGCGCTCCAAAAACGAGTTAGCATCGTTTACGGCGTGGACTACCAGGGTATCTAATCCTGTTCGCTCCCCACGCTTTCGTCCATCAGCGTCAGTTGTTGCTTAGTAACCTGCCTTCGCAATTGGTGTTCTAAGTAATATCTATGCATTTCACCGCTACACTACTTATTCCAGCTACTTCAACAACACTCAAGACCTGCAGTATCAATGGCAGTTTCACAGTTAAGCTGTGAGATTTCACCACTGACTTACAGATCCGCCTACGGACCCTTTAAACCCAATAAATCCGGATAACGCTTGCACCCTCCGTATTACCGCGGCTGCTGGCACGGAGTTAGCCGGTGCTTATTCGTATAGTACCTTCAGCTACCCTCACGAGGGTAGGTTTATCCCTATACAAAAGAAGTTTACAACCCATAGGGCCGTCGTCCTTCACGCGGGATGGCTGGATCAGGCTCTCACCCATTGTCCAATATTCCTCACTGCTGCCTCCCGTAGGAGTCTGGTCCGTGTCTCAGTACCAGTGTGGGGGATCACCCTCTCAGGCCCCCTAAAGATCGCAGACTTGGTGAGCCGTTACCTCACCAACTATCTAATCTTGCGCGTGCCCATCTCTATCCACCGGAGTTTTCAATACCGAATGATGCCATCC